>JBOHYD010000064.1:0-8385 GCA_050737635.1 Luteimonas sp.
GATTTCGACTATCCGCGCGCGCGCGCTGGCGGGCTTGATGTCGCCTTCATGTCGATCTACACCTCCGCCGCGCAAGACGACGACGGCAGCGCCTGGCAGGTCGCCAACAGCATGATCGACGCGGTCGAGGCGCTGGCCGCGCGCCATCCGGACAAGTTCGCGCTGTTGACCTCGCCGCGCGACGTCGAGCGCTTGCGCAAGGGCGGCCGCGTGCTGCTGCCGCTGGGCATGGAGAACGGCGCGCCGATCGGCGCGGAGCTCGGCAAGCTGAAGTTCTTCTTCGACCGCGGCATCCGCTACATCACCCTCACCCATAGCGTCAACAACCGCATCAGCGACTCCTCCTACGCGCTGACCAAGCGCTGGAACGGGCTGAGCCCGTTCGGCAAGGACGTGGTGCGCGAGATGAACCGACTCGGGATCATGGTCGACGTCTCGCATCTCTCCGACGCCGCGGTGCGCGATGCGGTGGCGCTGAGTACGGTGCCGGTGATCGCCAGCCATTCCGCGCTGCGCCACTTCACCCCGGGCTTCGAGCGCAACCTCAGCGACGAACTGGTCCGCGCGATCGCCGACCGCGGCGGCGTGGTGCAGATTCCGTTCGGCAATACTTTCGTCAATCCGCAGGCCGCGGCCAACAGTCAAGCCTATTTTCGCGCCGTCAACGACCGCAACGCGCGCAACGTCGCGCTACAGGCGGCGGGCAAGCCGCCCGAAAACAAGGACGACTTCGAGAAGGCTTGGGAGGCCGCGCACCCGCCACCGAAGACGGCGATCGGCGCGGTGCTCGACCAGATTGACTACGCGGTAAAACTGGTCGGTGCCGACCACGTCGGCATCGGTTCCGATTTCGACGGCGTCGACGGCAAACTTCCGGACACGCTGCGCACGGTGGCCGACTTTCCTCATCTCGTCGCCGGGCTGCAGGCGCGAGGGCACGCCGAGACCGACATTCGCAAAATTCTCGGCGGCAACCTGCTGCGGGTGTGGGGCGCGATCGAAGCCGGCACCGCCAAGTAGTCGCAGTTTGCCGAGCCTGCTTTGGGCGGTGGTCACCGACAGCCATCCCGGCACCTCGCCGCGGCAGTCGCCGCGTTAGGCGATGCGGCGAGCGGGCACGCTTCCGGCGGATGCCCGAGGAAGCGCTGCGCGGCTGTGGTGCCCAGAGCCGGACTCGAACCGGCACGGCCTTGAGGGCCTGCGGGTTTTAAGCCCGCTGCGTCTACCGATTTCGCCATCTGGGCGTGTCACTTGCGCGTCGGCAGAGTCTAGCCGATGCGCACCGCACCTCGCGCAGTATCCCATCTGGACGCCAATACTCGCGTGGGGGCCACCTCTCTTGCCGATCATCCGCAGCCCGCGCAGATCATCCGCCCAGCAGCGCCCGGTTCATCCTTTGCACGAACGCCGACGGATCCGGCAGTGGCGCGCCGGCGGCGATCTCGGCCTGCTCGAGCAGCAGGGTCGCGAGATCGGTGGACCGGGCGACGTCGGTTTCGGCCTGCACGCGCGCGAGCAGTGCATGGCGTGGATTGATCTCCAGCGTCGGCCGGCTCTCCGGCACCGACTGCCCGGCCTCGCGCAGCAGGCGCGCGAGATGCGGGGCCATCTCGTAGTCGGCGAGTGCCAGGCACGACGGCGAATCGGTCAGCCGCGCCGACACGCGCACGTCGCCGACGCGGTCGCCGAGCAGTTCCTTGAGCTTTTTCAGCAGCGGCTCGGCATCTTTCGTCGCCGCGTCCTGCTGTTCCTTTTCCGCAGCGTCGAGCGGCAGTTCGCCCTTGGCGACGTTCTGCAGCTTGCGCGTGCCGTATTCGTGCAGGTTGCCGAGCATCCATTCGTCGATGCGATCGAACATCAGCAGCACCTCGATGCCCTTGGCCTTGAACGCCTCCAGCTGCGGGCTGCCCTTTGCCGCAGCAAAGCTGTCGGCGGTGATGTACCAGATCGTGTCCTGGCCATCCCGCATGCGGCCGATGTAGTCGTCGAGCGACACGTCCTGCGCTGCGCCGTCGCCGGCCGTCGACGGATTGCGCGTCGACGCCAAGCGCAGCAGCCGCGCGATGCGCTCGCGGTTGCCATGGTCCTCGCCGATGCCCTCCTTCAGGGTGTTGCCGAAAGCCTTGTAGAACGCGGCGTACTGCTCCGGCTCGTCGCGCGCGAGCTTTTCGATCAGGTCGAGCACGCGCTTCACGCACGCGGACTTGATGCGCTCGAGCTGACGGTTGTGCTGCAGCAGCTCGCGGCTGACGTTGAGCGGCAGGTCGTCGGCATCGACCACGCCGCGCACAAAACGCAGGTAGCTGGGCAGCAGTTCCTCGGCGGCGTCCATCACGAACACGCGCTTGATGTACAGCTTGAGCCCCTTGCGCTCGTCGCGCCCGCCCATCATCAGATCGAACGGCGCTTGCGACGGCAGGTACAGCAGCGTGGTGAAGCTCTGGCTGCCCTCGACGCGGTTGTGCGTCCACGTCAGCGCGTCGTTGAAATCGTGGCCGAGGGCCTTGTAGAAACTCTGGTAGTCGCCGTCGGAGATCTCCGCCTTCGGCCGCGTCCACAGCGCCGAGGCGTCGTTGGCGGTGTCCCATTCGACGGCCGCCGCGGCCTCGCCGGCGGCATCGGCATCGGCGTCGTTTGCATCGGTGGCGGCAAGGTCTTTCGGCATGCGGATCGGGAACGCGACGTGGTCGGAATACTTGCGGATCAGCGAGCGCAGCGACCACACCTTCAGAAACTCGTCCTCGTCCGGCTTCAGCTGCAGGGTCACCGACGTGCCGCGCTCGGCGGCGTCGATCTGCGCCAGCGAATACGCGCCCTTGCCGTCGCTCTCCCAGCGCACGCCATCGTTGTCGGGCGCACTGGCGTGGCGGGTGACCACGGTGACGCGGTCGGCGACCACAAACGCCGAATAGAAGCCGACGCCGAACTGCCCGATCAGCCGCGCATCGGCCTTCTGCTCGCCGCTCATCGCCTCGAGAAAGCGCCGTGTGCCGGAGCTGGCGATGGTGCCGATGTTGGCGATCACCTCGTCGCGCGACATGCCGATACCGTTGTCGCGCACGGTGATGGTGCGCGCCGCTGCGTCGACGCTGACGTCGATGCGCAGCGCGCTGTCGCCGCCGGACAGCGCCGGGTCGGCGATCGATTCGAAACGCAGCTTGTCGCAGGCGTCGGAGGCGTTGGAGATCAGTTCGCGCAGAAAGATCTCCTTGTGCGAGTACAGCGAGTGCGTGACCAGGTGCAGGACCTGGGCGACTTCAGCTTCGAAGGGGCGGGTTTCGGTGGCGGTGCTCATGCGATGCGATCCTTGAGCGCGCGAGGATACTGCGCGCAGTGCGGGAGAGGTGCCGGGGATATTGGTGTCGATGGCCGGGAATCAACCCGCGCGGTGCAAGACGCAGACGGATTAACGCCGAGCCAGCGGACGCAGACTTGGCAAGCCAAGGGCATCAAGCAGCGCGGCGTGCGCTGCACCCCAGCGCGGGCAGAGCCCGATGAGATGTCTGCGCAACCCGGAGCGCTCCGAAGTCGACTTTCGTCCAGCCGACCGATGAAGAAGGGATGGCCGCAGCGGCCATCCCTTTCGAGACTCCAGGCGAAATCGGCCTCGCGCAACACTCATTTCAACCCACGACTCTCCAGCAGCGGCCCGACGCTCGGGTCCTTGCCGCGGAAATCGCGGTAGAGCGCGGAGAGCTCGACGGTGTTGCCGCGCGAGAGGATCTTGTCGCGGAAGATCTGGCCGTTCTCCGCGGTCAGGCCGCCGTGCTCCTTGAACCATTCGAACGCGTCCTCGTCGAGCACCTCGGACCAGAAGTAGGCGTAATAGCCGGCCGAGTAGCCACCGCCCCAGATGTGGTCGAAGTAGCTGGTGCGGTAGCGCGGCGGGACCGCGGCCAAGTCGACTTTGTACTTGTTCAGCGCCTCGGTCTCGAAGGCGTTAACGTCTTGCAGCGGGGCGTCGGCGGACAGGGTGTGCCAGGCCATGTCGAGCAACGCGGCGGACAGGTATTCGGTGGTCGTGTAGCCGGAGTTGAACGTCTTGGCCTTCTGGATCTTGTCGACCAGCGCTTGCGGCATCGCCTCGCCGGTCTGGTAGTGCTTGGCGTAGTTGGCGAAGACTTTGCGGTCGGTCGCCCAGTGCTCGTTGAACTGCGACGGAAACTCGACGAAGTCACGCGAGGTGTTTGCACCGGCGATCGACGGGTATTTCACCTTCGAGAACAGGCCGTGCAGGGCGTGGCCGAACTCGTGGAACAAGGTGGTGACGTCGTCGAAGCTGATCAAAGCAGGTTGCCCGTCGGCCGGCTTGGTGAAGTTGCAGACGTTGTAGATCACCGGCTTGGCGCCGGTGAGGCCGTCCTGCTCGACAAACACGTCCATCCACGCGCCGCCGGACTTGCTGTCGCGCTTGAAGTAATCGGTGTAGAACAGCGCCATCGAGGTGGCGTCTTTATCGAACACCTCATACACCTTCATATCGGCGTGGTAGGTGGGGATGTCCTTGCGTTGCTTGAAGGTGATGCCGTAGAGCTGGGTGGCGGCGTAGAACACGCCGTTGTTGAGTACGTTGTCGAGCTCGAAGTACGGCTTGATCTGCGACTCGTCGAGGTCGTACTTGGCGCGGCGCACCTGCTCGGCGTAGAAGTCCCAGTCGGCCGCGTTGACCTGGAAGCCGTCGGTCTTTGAACCGGCGTGTTGCGCGTCGACCACGTTCTGGATCTCGGCGAGTTCGGCCCTGGCCTTGGCGGTGGCGGCGGGCACGGTGTCGGTGAGCAGCTTGATCGCCTTGTCGGCGGTCTTGGCCATCTGGTCGCCGAGCTGGTAATCGGCGAAGGTCTTGAAGCCGAGCAGCTTGGCGCGCTGCGCGCGCAGCTGGGCGAGGCGCTGAATGATCTTGCGGGTGTCGTTGGCGTCGTTGCGCTCGGTGCGGGTTTGCGCGGCTTCGAGCACCTTGGTGCGGGTGTCGCGGTCCTTCAGCGAGGCGAGCACCGGCTGCGCGGTGGTGTTTTGCAGCGCGAGCAGCCACTTGCCGTCGAGCTTGCGCTGCTTGGCGGCATCAGCGGCGGACGCGATGTCGCCGTCGGACAAGCCGTCGAGCTTGGCCTTGTCGTCGACGATCACCGCGCCGGCGGCGGCGGCGGCGACCAACTGGGTGTGGAACCTGGTCGACAGCGTGGTCTCCTCGACGTTGAGCGTGCGCAGCGTGCCCTTGTCGGCGTCGGCCAAGTTGGCCCCGGCGCGCACGAATCGCTCATAGTCACGCTCGACCAGGCGCAGTTGCTCAGGATCGAGACCGAGCGTGGCGCGGGCGTCGTAGACGGTCTTGACGCGTGCGAAGAGTTTTGGGTCGAGATTGATCTCGTCCTGGTGCGTGGCGAGCTTGGGGGCGATGTCTTCCTGGATCTTCTGGCGCGCGTCATTGGTGTCGGCCAGCACCACGCCGAAGAAGATGCGGCTGACGCGGCTGAGCGTGACCCCGGTGCGCTCCATCGCCTCGATGGTGTTGGCGAATGTCGCCGGCTCGGCGCTGTCGGCGATGCTGCGGATCTCGGCGAGGTGCTCGGTCATGCCCTGCTCAAACGCCGGCAGATAGTGGGCGTCGGTGATCTTGTCGAACGGCGGCGCCTGAAACGGCAGCGTGCTGGCGACGAGCAGCGGGTTGTCGGTGGCGGCGGGCGTGGTCACGGCGGCGGGGCTAACCTTCGGAGTGGCGGCGGGCGGGGATTCGGGTGCCTTGCTGCAGGCCGCAAGGGCGAGCGAGATGGCGGCGGCGAGCGCGAGATGTCGCGTCATGGGGGGGCTCCGGACGGTGGACTGCGATGGGTTGTCGATCGAACCCGGCAGGGTAGCGCGCAGCTGCGGTCATCGCATGTGCAATTGGTTCGAGGGCGTGCTGCGCACATGCGACAACCACCGTCCGCAGGCCCGCGGCAAGCGGGCGACGGCAGGAAACCCTTGATCACCAAGGTCGCGGAGAAAGTGTCGCCGCGCTGATCGCCCGTCACCCCGGCGCACGCCCGGGCCCAAGGTGACGGGCCGCGCGGGGCTCGGGCGATCGGCCCGCGCGCGCTGCGGACGCCAGCCGTGCAAGCGCGGCAAGCGGGGTCCCGGCGTGCGCCGGGATGACGATCAACACCGGCGATAACCAATGCGCAGCATTACTGCACCACGTCCACCGTCACGTCCCGCGTGTCTGCGCGGCCATGGTCATCGACAGCCGACAGGCGGAAGCTTCCGGCGCGGCCGGGCGACCAGGTGGCGGTGTCGCCGGCGGCTGTGGCCGCGATGAAGCTGTCGCCGGCAAACCAGAACACCCGCGACACGTCGGCATCGACGCTCGCCGACAGCGCGATTGCCGCCTGCTGCGGCCGCGACAGCCGCAGCGTGTAGCGCGCGGCGCGCAGCGGCGACTGGATGCGCGGCGGCGAACCCAAACCGGTGTCGATCGCGCAGTCGGCATTGGCCGGCGGCGCGCGGCGCGGGATGCCGGCCTGCGCGAACACGCGGGCGAGATCGGACGGCCAGAACTCGAACACCTCACGGCGCATCCGCGACGGATCGAACGGCCCGCACGCGGCGCGGCCGCTGGCAATGTCGACATTGACGGTGCGGTGCACGCGGCTGATGCGGATCGGCGACTTGCCGGGGATGAACCAGGTGCTGCGGCGTCGCGGGCATTCGGCGTTGGGCAGGTCGCCGCTGGCGCTGCAGACCTCGACGCGCTTGAGGTTGAGCGGCCAGCGCCGCAGCGGCTCGCTCAGGTTCACGCGCGCCGCGCGCAAGCCGTCGACGATCGAGAAGAACAGCGGCGCGGCGGTCTCGACGCCGATCAGCGCTGGGTTCGGCGAGCCGTCGAAATTGCCGACCCACACCACCAGCACATACGGCCCGACGATGCCCGCGCTCCAGGCGTCGCGAAACGCCCACGAGGTGCCGGTCTTCCACGCCACCGCCGGCTCGCGCGTGCCGCTGCTGGCGCTGAAATCCGGGCGCGGATTGCGCGTGAGCATGTCGCGGACGATGAACGCCGACTCCGAGCTCAGCGCTGCGCTGCCGCCGACGCGCGCGTCGTCCATGCGCCAGCGCAGCGGCCGCAGCAGGCCGTCGTTGCCGAGCATCGCGTACAGGCGCGCGAGCTCCTGCATCGTCACCTCGCCGCCGCCGAGCACCAGCGCGAGGCCGTAGTGGCGCTCGCTGGCCATGCGCGCGATGCCGGCGTCGCGCAGAAACTGATAGAAGCTCGGCTGCTGCAGCTGCGCGGCAACAGTGACCGCCGGGATGTTGCGGCTGCGCACGAGCGCATCGGCGGCGGTGACTGGGCCGAGAAAGCGGCCGTCGAAGTTTTCCGGCGTGTACGGGCCAAACGCGCTCGGCACATCGCGCAACACGGTGGCCGGATGCAGCAGGCCCTGATCGAGCGCGAGGCCATAGATGAAGGGTTTGAGCGTCGAACCCGGCGAGCGCTTGGCATCGCTGCCGTCGACCTGGCCATCGATGCCGGCGTCGAAGAAATCCGCCGAACCGACCAGTGCACGCACGCCCATGTCGCGGCTGTCGATCAGCAGCGCCGAGGCGTTGTGCAGGCCGCGCGCGTGCAGCCGCGCGACGTGGCTGCGCAGGCGCTCCTCGACCAGCCGCTGCAGGCGCAGGTCGAGCGTGGTGCGCAGCTGCGGGCCAGCGTCGGGGTGCAAGCCGCGTTCGGCGAGCACGCGCTGCACAAAGTGCTCAGCCGCGAACGGCAGCGCGCGCGGCGCGCGCAGCGACAGCGGCAGCGCCATCAGCGCATCGCTGGCGGGATCGGGCGGATGCCGCGCACGCCAACGCGCATACAGGCGCGCGCGCGCGGCGGACAGGCCGGCGCCGGCGTAGCTGGCAGTGCCATCGCCGCCGCCGCGCAGGCGGCCGCGACGCGTGGGTGCCTGCGGCAGCACCGCGAGCGTCAGCGCTTCGGGCAGGGTCAGCGACGCGGCCGGCGCGCGGAAATAGATCAGGCTGGCCGCGCCGACGCCTTCGATGTTGCCGCCGTAGGGCGCGAGGTTGAGATAGGCCTCGAGGATCGCGTCCTTGGAATAGCAGGCCTCAAGCTGCAGCGCGCGCGCGAGCTGCACCAGCTTGCCGCGCGGACTACGGGTGTCGAGACGCCAGCGCAATCGTGCGAGCTGCATGGTCAGTGTCGAGCCGCCGATGCGCGTGGCGTCGCGCGCAGACGTGCTCCACGCCGCACGCGCGAGGCTCACCGGATTGACGCCCGGATGCCAGCGGAACCACGCATCCTCGTGCAGCAGCACGCCGTCAACCAGCAGCGGCGAGATGTCTGTCAACGGCAGCCACAGCCGGTAGCGCTGGTCGTCGGCGAGCGCGAGGCGCAGCAGCGTGCCGTGG
>JBOHYD010000065.1:0-1913 GCA_050737635.1 Luteimonas sp.
AACCACGCCGGCGTCACAGAACGAAAAACCCATCCGCACATCAGCCACGGCGTCGCGCTGGTGCACAACGGCATCATCGAAAACCACGAGGCGCAGCGCGAGCGCCTGCGCGCGCTTGGTTATGCATTCGAGTCGCAGACCGACACCGAGGTCATCGCACACCTGATCCACTACTACCTGACCCAAGGCAACGACCCCGGATCAAGCCCCGGGCAGGCGCTGCTCGCGGCACTGCAGCGCAGCGTCAAGGAGCTCGACGGCGCCTACGCGCTCGCCGTGGTCAGCCGCGGCGAACCCGAGCGCATGGTCTGCGCGCGGATGGGCTGCCCGCTGCTGGTCGGCCTGGGCGACGGCGAGAACTTCATCGCGTCGGACGTGTCGGCGATCATCCAGGCGACGCGGCGGGTGATCTTTCTCGAAGAAGGCGACACCGCCGAGGTGATGCGCAGCGGCGTGCGCGTGTTCGACGCGAATGACACCGAAGTGGTGCGCGACGTGCACGTCTCCGACGTGTCGCTGGCGTCGCTGGAGCTCGGGCCGTACCGGCATTTTATGCAGAAGGAGATCCACGAGCAGCCGCGCGCGATCGCCGACACCATCGAGGCGATCATCGACGCCAACACGTTCAGCGCCGAGCTGTTCGGCGCGAAGGCCGACGCGGTACTGCGCGCGATCGACGGCGTGCAGATCCTCGCCTGCGGTACCAGTTTTTACGCCGGCTCGACCGCGCGCTACTGGATCGAGGCGATCACCGGCCTGCCGTGCACGGTCGAGATCGCCAGCGAATACCGCTACCGCACCGCGGTCGCCAATCCGCGCCACCTGATCGTCACCATCTCGCAGTCCGGCGAAACCCTCGACACGATGGAGGCGCTCAAGTACGCCAAGTCGCTCGGCCACGACAAGACGTTGTCGATCTGCAACGTGCCCGAAAGCGCGATCCCGCGCGCCAGCGGGTTGGTGTTTTACACCCGCGCCGGCGCCGAGATCGGCGTCGCATCGACCAAGGCTTTCACCACCCAGTTGGTCGCGCTGTTTGCGCTCGCCGCGACGATTGCCAAGCTGCACGGCAGGCTCGACGAGGCTAAGGAGGCCGAATACATCGAAGCGCTGCGCCACCTGCCCGGCAGCGTGCAGCACGCGCTCAATTTAGAGCCGCAGATCGCGCTATGGGCGGAAAAGTTCGCACGCAAGGACCACGCGCTGTTTCTCGGCCGCGGTGTGCATTACCCGATCGCGCTCGAAGGCGCGCTCAAACTCAAGGAAATCTCCTACATCCACGCCGAGGCCTACCCCGCCGGCGAGCTCAAGCACGGCCCGCTGGCGCTGGTGGATGCCGACATGCCGGTGGTGGTGATCGCGCCGAAGGATTCGCTGCTCGAGAAGGTCAAATCCAATATGCAGGAAGTGCGCGCGCGCGGCGGCGAGCTGTTCGTGTTCACCGATGCCGACAGCAACTTCGGCGCCTCCGAAGGCGTGCACGTGATCCGCACTCCGCGCCACGTCGGCACCTTGAGCCCGATCGTGCACACCATCCCGGTGCAGCTGCTCGCCTACCACACCGCACTCGCGCGCGGCACCGACGTCGACAAGCCACGCAATCTGGCCAAGAGCGTGACGGTGGAATAGCCGCTCGCGTCGGCGCGGCCGTCGCGGCTGCACGAGGCATGGCGCAGACGCGTGAAGGATGCATTGCGCATCGCCCTGGCCGGTCATCATGGCCGCCTGACAATCCCGCGCGGCGACCGCCGTCGCCGATAATCGGTGCATGCGCAAGATCCTGCACATCGACATGGATGCGTTCTACGCCTCGGTGGAGCAGCGCGACGATCCGTCGCTGCGCGGCCGGCCGGTGGTGGTGGCGTGGCGTGGCGCGCGCTCGGTGGTGTGCGCGGCGTCGTACGAGGCACGGG
>JBOHYD010000066.1:0-1653 GCA_050737635.1 Luteimonas sp.
ATACGCGTGCACCGCGACGGCGAACGTCCCAGCGAGCTCGACGATCCGATCCTCGATCCACTGCCGCCGGTGTTCGAACGACCGCCCGCTGTCGCGATCGCGCCGTAAGCGTCCGGTGACGTCACCTTCCATCGCCGCATGACTCTCGCGCACGCTCGCGCGCTGGCGAGGAGGGTGACGATGGCGAAGACGAGCAAGCGTGAGCTTTGGGGACGGCGGCTGGCGGCCTACGAGCGCAGCGGCCTGAGCCGACGGGCGTGGTGCGTGGCGCGGGGCGTGAACGTGCACACGCTCGACTACTGGCGCTACCGGCTGCGGCCGACGAAGGCCGCGCGGTCTCGGTCGAAGGCGCTGGTGCCGATCGTGGTCAAGGACGTGGCGGCCGCGCGCTCGAGGTCGATCGCGTCGCCCGCGGCGATCGAGATTGCGCTGCCAAGCGGGGTGCGGGTACAGGCGCCGACTTCGACCGACGCGCGCTGGCTGGCCGGGCTGGTGCGCGAGCTAGGCGCATGCTGAGTCCGACCGGCTGGTGGCTGGCGGTGACGCCGGTCGACCTGCGTTGCGGGATCGATCGGCTGCTGGTGGCGGTGCAGTCGGTGCTGGCGCGCGACGCGTTCGATGGTGGCGCCTACGTGTTCCGCAACCGAGCCGGCAGCCGGATCAAAGTCGTGTGCTGCGATGGCCAGGGCGTGTGGTTGTGCACCCGGCGCTTGCACCGCGGCCGCTTCGTGTGGCCGCGCGCGGGCGCGGCGACATGCACGTTGAGCGCGGAGCAGTTCAGGTGGCTCGTCGCGGGCGTGGATTGGCAGCGTCTGTCGCAAGGCACCGAGGGTCTTGCGCGAATGCTGTGAATACGTAAGCTCACTGCATGCACGCAGCGCAACTCGACGCGATCACCGACCTCGACACGCTGCGTCAAATTGCCCGTCAGAGTTTTCAGTTCCTCGCCGCTCGCGACAGCGAAATCGCGTTGCAACGCGAGGCGATCGCCGCGCGCGACCGGACGATCATTTACAAGACGGCGAAGATCGAGGTGTTGACGCTGGAGCTGGCGCGGCTGCGTCGGGTCCAGTTCGCGGCGCACTCGGAAAAGATGGACCCGGATCAGCGCGCGCTGTTCGACGAGGCGATGGCGGCAGACCTGGCGGCGGTCGAGGCCGAGCTGGATGCGCTGCGCGAGATCCCGACCCCGGCGACGAAGCCCCGCACCGCCCCCAAGCGCCGCGCGCTGCCGCCGGAGCTGCCGCGGATCGAGGTGCGCCACGAACCGGCCGCCTGCATGTGCGCGGCCTGTGGCTGCGCCCTGACGCCGATTGGCGAGCACGTGAGCGAGAAACTCGACGTCAAGCCGCTGCAGTTCTTCGTGCGCCGCGACGTGTATCCGCAGTACGCCTGCCGTGGCTGCGAGACGGTGGTGGCCGAAGCCGTGGCGCCGGCGATCGTCGAGCGCGGGATCGCCGCGCCGGGCCTATTGGCGCAAGTGGCGATCGCCAAGTACACCGACCACTTGCCGCTGTACCGGCAGCAGGCGATCTACGCGCGCAGCGGCGTCGAGATCGGCCGCAACACGCTGGCCGAGTGGATCGGGGCGATCGGGGTGGCGCTGGCCCCGCTGGTGGCGGCGCTGCGGGCGGAGTTGCTGACCCGCGCGGT
>JBOHYD010000067.1:0-2361 GCA_050737635.1 Luteimonas sp.
GGCGGCGGTTGCGCCAGCGCCGCGATTGCGTCCGCCATCGGCAGCGAGCGGCGCGGGTTCCGCAGCGGCGGCGGCAAGCCATGCGCCGATGCGCGCCGCCGAGCCCGACACGCCGCCGCCGTGGGACACCGCGCCAGCACCGATGCCGATGCCGGCGACGTCTTCGACACCGCCGTCGCCGCCGATGTCGATGCCGCCGCTCGCGCAGGACGGTGCAACGACCATGGATGCCGACAGCTGGCTCGATCTAGTCGCCAGCCTGCCGCTGCGCGGGCCGGCGCGCGAGCTCGCTGCGCACGCGGGATTCATCGCGCATGGCAATGGCGTGCTGCAGCTATCGCTGCCGGCCACCGACGAGCACCTGAAGGCGCCGTTCCTCGTACAACAGCTCGCCACCGCGCTGGCGACGCGCCTGGGCGGCGAGCCGCAGATCCGTTTCGATACCGCACCGGTGACGTCGGACACCCTGCACAGCCGCCACGCGCGCGCGCGCGATGCGCGCCAAACCGCCGCCGAAACCGCTTTTCTGGCCGACCCCGACGTGCAGCGGCTGATGTCGCAGCACGACGCGACGGTGGTGCCGGATTCCATCCGTCCGTTCGACGACTTAAGCCACCGAGACCCATGAATATGAAAGCCAACATCGCCCAGCTGATGCAGCAGGCGCAGAAAATGCAGGAAAACATGCAGCGCGCGCAGGAAGAGCTCGCCAAGGTCGAGGTCACCGGCAACGCCGGCGGCGGCATGGTCAACGTCACGCTGACCGGGCGCATGGAATGCCGCAAGGTGCGCATCGACCCAGGCGTGCTGGCCGATCCGGAAATGGCCGAGGACCTGATCGCCGCAGCGTTCAACGACGCCGTCAACAAGGCCAACGCGGCCTCGCAGGAAAAAATGGCCGGCGCGACTGCCGGCATGCCGCTGCCGCCGGGGATGACGCTGCCGTTTTGATGCGTCGCGAGGTGAATCGATGCCATGTCGCGATCGGGCTCGTCGGTGCTTGCACTTTGCTTGTGGAAGCAGCCACCTGTGAGAGCGGCCTTGGCCGCGACGGGTTTTTCCGGTGACGCCGCGTCGTGGCCACGGCCGCTCCAACAACGCAATGGAGCTTCGCGTATGCCAATCGATATTGGTTGCGTCACCGCCGGCGCGGAATTGACGCTGCGGCGATGACCGCCTCCCTGCTCGAACAACTCATCGACGCCTTTCGCGTGCTGCCCGGCGTCGGCCAGAAGACCGCGCAGCGCATGGCCTACCACGTGCTCGAGCGCGAGCGCGACGGCGGCAAGCGGCTGGCCGAGGTGCTGGCGACATCGATCGAGCGCATCGGCCACTGCGTGCGCTGCCGTGATTTCAGCGAAACCGAAATCTGCGCCACCTGCGCCAGCGCCTCGCGCGATGCGCAACTGCTGTGCGCGGTGGAGTCGCCGGCCGACCGGCTGGCGATCGAGCAGGCGACCGGCTACAGAGGATTGTATTTCGTGCTGCAGGGCCGGCTCAGTCCGCTCGACGGCATCGGCCCGCGCGAGCTCGGCCTCGAACAGCTCGCCGCGCGGCTGGGCGAGGACGAGGTGCAGGAACTTATCATCGCCACCAATCCGACGGTGGAAGGCGAAGCCACCGCGCACTACCTCGCGCAGCTCGCGCGCAAGCACGGCGTGCGCCCCAGCCGGCTCGCGCACGGCGTACCGCTCGGCGGCGAACTCGAATACGTCGACCGCGGCACGCTGTCGCATGCGTTCGGGATGCGCAGCGAGATGCCTTGAAGGCCGGGAATCGGGAATGGGGAATGGGAAGAGCGAAAATTTTCAGCCGACGCGCCGGAAGCCGCGATGGCGTTTACGATTCCCCATTCTCCATTTCCTATTACCGGCCCCCATGGACACCATCTTTCATAAGATCATCCGCCGCGAGATCCCGGCCGACATCGTGTTCGAGGACGATCACGTGATCGCGTTCCGCGATATCGCGCCGCAGGCGCCGGTGCACGTGCTGTTTGTGCCGAAAGTGGATGTCGCGACGCTCAACGACGTGGCGATCGATCAGCCCGAGCTCGTCGGTCGTCTCGCGGTTGCCGCCGCGCAGTTCGCCAAGGCGCAGGGGTTTGCCGAGGACGGCTATCGCATCGTGATCAACTGCAACGATCACGGCGGACAGACAGTGTTCCAGCTGCATCTGCATCTGCTGGCCGGCGCGCAGCTCGGGCGATTCGGTACGCCGGCGCAGCGGCCTGGCTAATTCTAAATAGCGTTCAAGTTGAGACTAACAATCCAAGGCCATGCGGTGAGGCTGCGCAATCCTGCGGTGTTGGCGGCCAGACGAGGCAGGCCTGCTTGCAACTGGCCAACTACACTGCCAAGG
>JBOHYD010000068.1:0-1860 GCA_050737635.1 Luteimonas sp.
ACCGCGCGGGTCAGCAACTCCGCCCGCAGCGCCGCCACCAGCGGGGCCAGCGCCACCCCGATCGCCCCGATCCACTCGGCCAGCGTGTTGCGGCCGATCTCGACGCCGCTGCGCGCGTAGATCGCCTCCTGCCGGTACAGCGGCAGGTGGTCGGTGTACTTGGCGATCGCCACCTGCGCCAGCAGACCCGGCGCGGCGATCCCGCGCTCAACGATCGCCGGCGCCACCGGCTCGGCCACCACCGTGTCGCAGGCGCGGCACGCATACTGCGGATACACGTCGCGGCGCACGAAGAACTGCAGCGGCTTGACGTCGAGCTTCTCGCTCACGTGCTCGCCGATCGGCGTCAGGGCGCCGCCACAGGCCGCGCAGGTGCAGGCGGCCGGTGCGTGGCGCACCTCGATCCGCGGCAACTCCGGTGGCAGCGGGCGGCGCTTGGGGGCGCTACGCGGCCGCGCGCTCGGGGCGGGGCCATCCTGTAGCGCGTCCAACTCCGCTTCGACCGCCGCCAAGTCGGCCGCCATCGCCTCCTCGAACAACGCCCGCTGGGTCGGGTCCATCTTCTCCGAGCGCGCCGCGAACTGCACCCGGCGCAACCGCGCCAGCTCGCCGGTCAGCCAATCGATCCGGGCGCTCTTGTACACGATGGTGCGGTCGCGCTCGGCGATCACGGCGTCGCGCGCGGCAATCAACCCATCGCGCGCAGCCAGCGCCGCGCGATGCGCAGCACGTTCGGCTTCGAAGGACTGGAAACTCTCGATGGTCAGGCGGCGCAGCGTATCGATGTCGGTGATCGATTCGAGTTGCGCTGCGTGCATGGATGAAGCTTACCCATTCACAGCACGCGCGCAAGACCCTCCACGCGTTGCGACAAGCGTTGCCAATCGACTCCCGCAACCAGCCAGTCGAACTGCTCGCGACTGAGCGCGCAGTGCACCTCACCCGAGTGCGGCCAGTGGAACCGACCGCGATGCAGACGACGCACGCACAGCCACACGCCCTGGCCGTCCACGCACACGACCTTGATCCGGTTGCCGGCGCGATTGCGGAACACATACGCCCCGCCATCGAACGCATCCCGGCCCAGCGCGGTCTGCACCGCTACCAGCAGCCGGTCGCAGCCGGCGCGCAGGTCGACCGGGGCCAGCGCCAGCCACCACCCCGTCGGACTCAGCATCCGCCCAGCTCGCGTACCAAGCCGGCCAGCCAGCGCACGTCGGTGCCCGCCGGCACGCTCAGACGCAGTCCGCGCGCCAGCACCAGCTCGATCGCCCCCGCCGCGCCATCCGCCACCGTCGCCGGCGACTCACGCACCAGGATCGGTACCAGCGCCCTCGACTGCGAACGCCGCGCACGCGCCCCTCTGCTTGCAGACCTCCGCTCACCCCGCAGCCGGTAGCGCCACGCGTCCAGCGAGTGCACGCTCACGCCATGCGCCGCACACCATGCTCGCCGCCGCTGGCCGCTGCGCTCGAACGCCGCCACCCGCCGCTCCCACAACCGCCGCAACACCTTTCGGTCCATCGCCCGCCTCCGCCAGTCGAGCGCACGAGCGTGCGGTCGACCAGCGCGGGACGGAAGGTGACGTCACCGGACGCTTACGGAGAAGCTTGTGGAAAGTCCAATTGGTCACGTGCACCTTGCTACTCCGGATCTTTGGTTTTGACGACAGCATCGGTCTAGACGGCGTGCGCACGACACTCGTGAGCCACGCGTGACACCGCGGTGGCTTCAAGGGCCATGTTTGTACCGAAGCTGGATAGGCCGACCATCGACGAGCGTCAATGGCCAGAGCGTCCCAGACCTACTTGGACGCGGCGCGCATTGTGACGACGTCGCCCTCGCGGAAAATGCGGTCGG
>JBOHYD010000069.1:0-4079 GCA_050737635.1 Luteimonas sp.
CGCATTCAAGATCGGCATGCCGTAGATGGGGCTCGACTTGTCGTTGCGCGCCACGGGGTTGACGACGTCGTTGGCGCCGATGATGAGAGCGACATCGGCTGTCTCGAATTCCGCGTTGATCTCCTCGAGATCGGCGATCAGGTCGTAGGGCACGCCGGCTTCGGCGAGCAGCACGTTCATGTGGCCGGGCATGCGGCCGGCGACCGGATGGATCGCAAAACGCACCTTGACGCCGCGCTCCATCAGCCGCTGCGCGAGCTCCCAGATCTTGTGCTGCGCCTGCGCGACGGCCATGCCATAGCCGGGCACGATCACCACCCGCTCGGCGAAGGCCATCATCGCCGCGACGTCGCCGGCCTCGATGGGTTTCTGCGCGCCGGTAATTTCTTGCGCCTCGCCGCTACTGCCGCCAAAGTTGGAAAACAGCACGCTGGCGATCGAGCGGTTCATCGCCTTGGCCATCAGCCGCGTGAGCAAGATGCCGGCCGCGCCGACCATCATGCCGGCGATGATCAGCGCCTCGTTGCCGAGCACATAGCCCTCGAACGCCACCGCCAGCCCGGTCATTGCGTTGAACAGCGAGATCACCACCGGCATGTCGGCGCCACCGATCGGCAGCGTCATCACTACGCCGAGCGCGATGGCCGCGACAAAAAACGCCACGATCAGCGGCACGCCGAGCGTATGCACGACCATGCCGCCGAGCACCACGGCGAGAGCGAACACTAGGCCGTTGAACCACTGCTGCCCCGGGAAGGTGTAGCGCTTGTCCATGCGGCCGTCGAGCTTGGCCCAGGCGATCACCGAGCCTGACAGCGACACCGCACCGATCAGCGCGCCGACAACGGCGAGCGTTAAAGCGACTGCGTTCGGTGCCGGCTGAGCAAGCTGTCTGACGCTATTCAGCAAAAGATTCAAGTCAACGACTGATGTCGGAACCACGACTGCCCGCTCGCCACTCATCCTGAGCAGTTCAACCGCACCGATCGCCGCCGCCGAGCCGCCGCCCATGCCGTTGTACAGCGCGACCATCTGCGGCATGTCGGTGATCGCGACCTTTTTACCGGAAATCCACGCCGCGCCGACGCCGATCGCCAGCGCCGCGAGGATCAGCGGCATATTGTGCAGTTCCGGCAGCAACAAGGTCGCCACCGTCGCGATCACCATGCCCAGCCCAGCCCAGCGGATGCCACTGCGCGCGGTGAGCGGCGAGGCCATGCGCTGCAGGCCGAGCAGGAACAGCGTCGCGGCAACGAGGTAGCTGGTTTTGACGATGATCGACAGGGTGTCGGCGGCGGTCATACGCGTATCTCCGGGACTCGGGACTCGAAGGCCGAGACTCGCTTCGGGACTCGGGACTCGGGACTCGGGACTCGGTAGAGGCAGGAGCCAATGCGCGGCGGCGGCGAGCGTAACGGTTCTTCACTGCCTCCCGTATTTATCCAGTCGATGGAATGTACTTTCCGAGTCCCGAGTCCCGAGTCCCCGCCTTCAAGCCTCACGCCTTCTTCTCCGGCTTCTTCGACGCCTTAAACATGTCCAGCATCCGCTCGGTCACCACGTAGCCGCCGGCGGCGTTGCCGGCACCGAGCAGTACGGCGCTGAAGCCGATCACCTTTTCGAGCATGGTATCGGCATGGCCAAGCACCACCATCGCGCCGATCAGCACGATGCCGTGGATGAAGTTGCTGCCCGACATCAGCGGCGTATGCAGGATCACCGGCACCCGCGAAATGATTACGTTGCCGGCGATCGCCGCCAGCATGAAGATGTACAGCGCCACAAAACCATCGCCCATCGCCGCTCTCCTCATTCAGTCGTCCGGTTGTCCGCATCATAACCGCCGGTGAACGCGCCAGGTGCCGGCGGCCAGCTGTCAACCGGCCACCGTGTCGGGCGTTCCCGGCGCTGTCCTCCCGCGCCTGTCACCGATGCCGACATGTCTTCCGCTGCCGCGCCAGTCATCGCCCCCGGCACTGCCCGCCGTCGCGCGGCGCGGGCGTCGCTGGCCGTGATCGCGCCAGTCCGTATGCTTGCCGACGTGACCGCCGATGCCAACCGCACCGACTCCGAAACCGTCGCCGTCGCGTCGCCGTCAGCCGTACCAGCGACGCTCGACGGATTTCTCACCGCGATCGGCACGCGCGCGTTCCGTTTCGCCGAGCTCGGGCTGCGCCACCGCGAGGACGCGCTCGACGCGGTGCAGGACGCGATGATGAAGATGCTCGCCTACCAGCAGCGCCCCGCGAACGAATGGACGCCGCTGTTCTGGAGCATCCTGCGCAGCCGCATCATCGACACCCAGCGCCGGCGCAGGTTTCGCTTCGGCTGGCTCAGCAGCGCCGGTGCCAGCGAGGACAGCACGCTCGACTGGGCCGATCAGAGCCCCGACCCCTCGCGCACGCACGACGGCCGCGAGGCCTACGCCAAACTCACCGATGCCCTCGGCACGCTGCCGGCGCGCCAGCGCGAGGTGTTCACGCTGCGCGTGCTGGAAGAACTCGACGTCGCCACCACCGCCACGGTGATGCGCTGCAGCGAGGGCTCGGTCAAGACACACCTGTCGCGCGCGCGCGCCGCGCTGCAGCGGCACCTGAAGGATTTCGCATGAACACCCATGGCAACGGCAGCACCGACCACCAATCCCTCGCCGACGAGCGCTTCGACGCCGCGATGCGCGCGCACCATGCGCGCGCCATCGACAACGTGTCGCCGCGTGTCGCCGCACAGCTGCAGCTGCGCCGCCGCGCTGCGCTGGCCGGCACCGCCAGCACTACGACAAGCACGCGTCGCCGCTTCGGCTGGCCAATGGGCGCGGCGGTCGGCGCGACGTTCGCGGCGCTGCTCGCGGTCGCAATCGGCATCCAGATGCCGCCGAGTATCACCACGCAGTCAGCCAACACACCGATGGCGATCGCCGCCAACCTCGCCGATGACGACGGCGACACACTGCTCGACGAAAATCCCGACTTCTACCTCTGGCTCGCCTCCAGCGACGCCGGCGCCCTGGCGATGGAGTAAGCAATGCGCATCTTGTCCGCCAGCCTGCGATCGATCGCGATCGCCGCCCTACTCGTCTGTGGTTCCGCGGTGAGTGCGCCGCAAACGCAGCGCCCACCGCCGTCCACACCAGTATCGCCAGCGACCGCGCTGCCGGCCTGGGACCATCTCAGTGCCGAACAACGCGCCCTGCTGATCGCGCCGCTACGCGAGCGCTGGAACGACAATCCTGGACGCCGTGCCGGTCTCTACCGGCACGCGCAGCGCTGGCAGACGATGACCCCCGAACAGCGCAAGAACGCCCGTCGCGGCAAGCAGCGCTGGGACACGATGGACCCCGCTCAGCGCGCCGAGGCGCGCGTCCTGTTCGACAGCATGCGCGGCTTGTCTCCCGATCAGCGCAAGGCCCTGCGCGCGCAGTGGCGGGCGATGACGCCGGAGCAGCGCCGCGAGTGGGTGCAGAAGCACGGCGCGGCGACGCCGTAGTCGGCATTTATACGACTGGTGTCGCCGGCATGGGTCCCCATGTTGGCGGGGGTGACGACATGCAATCGCGGCGATGATCGTGGCGCAGTGCGGATAGCGTCTGAATCAAGCCAAGCGGTGCAGCAGACCTGGCTCGAGGAAGCCTCTAAAAAGCCTCCTCATCCCAGCGAGCACCGGCCAGTCCATCGCCCCAGCTGCTCGACCACACTAGCTTTCATCGGGATCGAAAGTCCAGTGTTACGGCCTCCAGCCTCAGGATCCGCGACTTGGCTGAAACACGACGTTGATCACGTGAAAAATTGATAGCCAGTCACTTATCGACGACTGGCTCTTTAATCAAAAATGATTGACCATTTTATGATATGAATTGTCCATTTTATACGTATACAAGAAGTGATGATGGCCAACATACTGCAAAAATCTGCGGTTTTTATTGAAAATCCCGCGGCCAGTCAAGAAACTAAACAACCACCGGCTAAAGCCGGCGGGTTTGAATTGCGGACTGAAAGTCCGGATACGCGTCGCCTGAACGACGCGTCCTAGTCCGGCTCCATCTTGAACTCATCGTTTGGCTTCGGCTCAAAGTGATGCTC
>JBOHYD010000070.1:0-3612 GCA_050737635.1 Luteimonas sp.
GGCCCGGCTCATCGCCAGACGTCTGCCGTCGTGTCCGTGCTGCGGCAGACGAGATCTTATTTATTAACACAGTAGAACTAGACGGCCAGCGCCATCAGCCCTTGCAAGGCGACGGCCACGGTCTGCCGGCGCACCGCGTCGCGGTCGCCGTCAAAATGGAACACCTCGGCGCGCGCGTAGCCGCCACGGCGTTTCCAGCCGACCCAGACTGTGCCGACCGGCTTGCCGTCGCTGCCGCCTCCGGGCCCGGCGATGCCGGTCACCGCGACCGCGATGCTGGCACCGGAGTTGACCAACGCGCCGGCGACCATCTCGACGACGGTCTCGCGGCTGACCGCGCCGAAGGTCTCCAGGGTTTCCGGGCGCACGCCGAGCAGCGCCTGTTTGGCCTCGTAGCTGTACGCGGCCATGCCGCAGTCGAACCAATCCGACGCGCCAGGGATGTCGGTGACGGTCTTGGCGATCCAGCCGCCGGTACAGCTTTCGGCGGTGACCAGGTGATCGCGTGACGCGCGCAGCGCGGTGCCGAGGGTCTCGGCCAGCTCGCGCAGGGCGAGGTCGGAGGCGATCATTGAGGAGTCCGGTCGAGCGAGGGTGTCTTTTAGCCCAAAAGCATCCGCGTGTGTGCGCAACGCTGCGGTCCAACCATCAAAATGGCCCGCGTCGGGCGGGCCGTTGCTTTATCGACGTGTTGCATCCGGCGCGAGTCCGCCTCAGTACGCCACGCGCAGCGTCACGCCGTAGGTGGCTGGGGCACCGAGGAAGGCGCCGTAGGTGTTGCGCGGATCGTTGGGGATCGCGTTGGAGGTCTGCAGTGGTGCATCGAAGCCGACCTGCGCGTACTCCTCGTCGAAAATGTTCTGACCCCACAGCTCGACGGTCCAGCGCTTGTCCCTGGAGCCAATACCGACGCGGGCGTTGACCACGGTGTAGGCGTCCTGCTCCTTCTCGGGATCGAGGTCGGAGCCGGTGCTGAACTTCGACATGTACTTGGTGCCGATGTTGAAGCGCGCCAGCAGCGAATTGCCGAACGCCCATTCGTAGGTCGCCGACGCCGACCCGGAGAACTCCGGCGCGAAGCTCAGCCGGCTGCCCGGCAGCTTGTACAGCTGGCCCGGATTGGCCGCCGGCAGCGGCGAGAAATCCGCGCCGGGGATGGTGTCGCCGTAGCGCGTGTCGGCATAGGTGATGCCGCCCTGCAGCAGCAGGCCCTTGACCGTGGCCGGCTGCCAAAGGATTTCGGTGTCGACGCCTTTCGACACCACCTCCGGGATCGAACGCACCACGTAGCTGGTGCCGAGGAAGCTGTTGAGCTGGAAGTTGTCGTAGGTTTGGTAGAACAGCGTCGCGTTGAGCAACAGGTTGCCGTCGGCCCAGGTGGTCTTGGTGCCGAGCTCATAGCTATCGACGAACTCGCCCGGGAACGAGGTGTCGTCGACCGGCACGATGCCGGCACCGCCGCTGGACAGGCCATTGGAGGTCTGCACGCGGTCGAGGTTGAAGCCGCCGGCCTTGTAGCCGCGCGCCGCCGACAGGTAGCTCATCCAGTGTTCGTTAAAGCGGTAGGCGGCCTTCAGCGTGCCCGACCACTCTTTCTCCTCGCGCTCCTGGTCGGTGACCCGGCCGTTGTGCAGCGCATTGGACCACGGCAGGCAGGCGCGGCCGATCACCGCCGGCACTGCGCTGGCCAGCGCCGCCGCCGACACGCCGCGCGCGAGCAGGGCGGCGGCCACGCGCTCCTGGCCGGCCGGCGTGAGCACCGCCGAACAGCCGCGCGATCCGTTGGGATTGCTGTAGACCGAATCGAGCTGTTTCTTCTCGCGTGTGTAGCGCAGGCCCAGCGTCAAGTCGAGCGCCTCGGTCGCGTGCCAAGTATCGTTGGTGAAGAACGCTAGGCTCTTGGAGTTCTGCTGGTATCTGTCGAGCGCGCCGAGGCCGCTGAAGCTGGTGCCGAACGGCAGGCCGGTCGCCTGCGAATAGAACTGCGTCGCGGTCGGCGACGCGGCGAGCGCCGGGTTGATGCTCGACAGCGCCGCGATCGACAGATACGGCTCGTAGCCGGCACCGATGCGGTAGGAATCGTTGCGCTTGAGGTCTTCGTCGACATAGAACACGCCGAACAGCCAGTCGAGTTTGTCGGTCGCGCCGGCGAGGCGGAACTCGGCGCTGTCGGTCTTGAAGCCGGTGAACGACTCGTTCTTGTCGGCGTTGCGGTACAGCAGGTCGGCGGCGGTGTAGTCGAAGTCGAGGCCGTTGATCGACTGCCAGTCGCGGCTCGCCAGCACGCCGGTCAGCGTCGAGCCGCCGAACCACGGCGTGTCGTAGTTGATTTCCACCGACACGCCCTTGTCCTTGGTGTCCTGTTCGGTGCTGCGGTTGGCGTAGCTGACACGGTCGAAGGGATCGGCAACCGGCGCGATCGACACGCCGCCGCCGATGGCATCGATGATCGCCGCCGTCGCGCCGCGCACCAGTGTGACGCCGCCGCAGCAGTTCTCCTCGCGGCTGGTGAAATCACCGATGACGTTGATGTCGAGCGCTTCGCTCAGCTCGAACAGCAGCTGCGCGCGCAGCGAATGGAAGTTCTGGTCGTTGTCCTCGGTCTCGGCGCGCGGGCCGCGCCCGCGCTCGACGTCGAGAAATCCGTCGCGCTGGCGCTTGGCGGCGTAGATGCGGAACGCCGCGTTGTCGCTGAGCGCATCGTTGTACGCGCCCGACACGCCGATCGCGCCGTAGTTGCCGACCGTGACCTCGCCCTCGGCGGACTGCGTGTAGCTCGGCCGGCGGGTGATGACGTTGATGACGCCGGCCGAGGTGTTCTTGCCGAACAGCGTGCCCTGCGGACCTTTGAGCACCTCGATGCGCTCGATCTCGCCGAGATCGCCGAAGCCGACGCCGTTGCGCGGCCGGTAGACACCGTCGATGACCACGCCGACCGACGATTCGAGACCGGCGTTGTCGCCGACGGTGCCGATGCCGCGAATGCGCGCGGTGGTCAGCGACTCGTTCTGGGTGCTGATCACCGTCAGGCCGGGCACCAGCACCTGCAGGTCCTTGACGTCGCGCACGCCGGTGTCCTGCAGCAGCTGTTCGGGCAGCGCGGTCAGCGAGATCGGCACGTCCTGCAGCAATTCCTCGCGCTTCTGCGCGGTGACGGTGATCGCCGACAGCGTGGTCGGTTCGTCGTCCTCACCGGCCTTGCTGTCCTGCGCGTTGGCGCAGAGCGGTGACATCGAGAACGCGGCGGCGAAGATCGCGGCCGCCAACGGCGTGCGCTGCAGTGCATGGCTGTACATGTGTTGTCGCCTGGTGACAAACGATTGCGCGTGGTTGTTTCAATCGATACGGCTTCACTCACATCGACCGGAACGCCCCAAAGTTCCGGTATGCGCGACCGGCCTGTCTGGGGACGGACCGGTCACGCGGCGATGGCAAGGCAATATCGCGTTGAAACTGAACTGTCACAGACGCTAGCACTAAACCGCCCCGGTTTTTTCGGAGGCTCCCACACTTGAGAAGATGGGGCCATGAAGAAGTCAACGAAGTATTCTGCGGAAGTGCGCGAGCGAGCGGTTCGGTTGGTGCTGGAGTCTCAGGGCGAGCATGCCTCGC
>JBOHYD010000071.1:0-2649 GCA_050737635.1 Luteimonas sp.
CGTAAAAGATCACCCCAACACCGGCCAGCATCTTGCTGGCGAAGGTGTCGCCGCGCTGATTGGGATTGACGATCACATCCGCGATCGGCAGCGCATCGCCGGGCAGGTGGTGATCGGTGACTAGCACGTCCCAGCCGCGCGCCTTGGCCGCGGCGATGCCGGCGTGGCAGGCGATGCCGTGATCGACGGTGACCAGCAGAGTCTGCCCCGTACCTGATACGGGGTCGAGCTGCAGGCTGGCGAGTTCGTCGACCAGCGCCGGCGACAATCCGTAGCCATGCACCATGCGGTTGGGTACCGCGTGCGACAGCCGCGTTGCGCCGAGCATGCGCAGCCCACGCACCGCGACCGCGCACGCCGTCGCGCCGTCGCAGTCGAAATCGCCAACGACCAGGACGTGGCGATCGCGCGCGATCGCGTCGGCCAGCAACGCAGCCGCGGCGTCGATGTTCAGCAGGCCCTCGGGCGGCAACAGGTTGGCCAATCGTGGCTGCGCGCTGGCGGCGTCGTGTGCGCCGCGCGCGGCATAGATGCGACGCAGCAGCGGCGGGATGCGCTCGGGCCAGTCGCCGCCAGCCGGGGGATCGCCGTTGACGACCTCACGACGGCGGATCGTGCGCACCACGCTCATTCGTCAAACCGAAAACGCGGCTTGCGCCAGAACTTCAGCCGTTGCCAGCGCTTGAAATCGAACACGCCGCCGTCGCCGCCGTCGATCGCCAGGCCGCCGATCCCGCCGCGGCGCAGTGCCGCCAGCGCAGGCTGCAGCCAGTCGCGATCCAACACCGCGAGATCGCGCATCGCGTCGAGATCGAACAGCGCTAGGTCATGCGTGCCGGGAAAGCGCCGCGGCAGCGCATCGACGCCGCAGGCGCCGGTCGCCAGCGCGCGCGCGACCGTGTCATTGGAATACACGATCGCGTAGTGGCTGCGCGACTCGATGCGGTCATCCGGCAGTACGCCGCCGCCCCACGGCCAGATCGCGTTGATCGGCAACTGGCCGCGTGCAGCGCGCGCGGCATTGTGCGGATGGTTGTGCAGCACCACCTGCGCCTCGCTGAGCAGCGCGCGCCAGCGCCGCGCTTCCGGCGAGGCGTCGTGCTCGAACAGCACGTGCTCGAACAGGTCCTCGCCGAGCGATTCGCCGGGGTCGGCAAATCCGGGGGTGCGCGCCGCCGCCGGCAGGCGCAGATACCAATGCGCCGCGACCGGCGCATCGAGCATGAAGCCGGCATCGCCGAACAGCGGCCGCAGCGCCGGCAGCAGCGCATCGGTATCGGCCTGGCTCACGCCGAGGCTGTCGCCGTAGGCCATCAGCCGCACGCCGTTGATGTCCGGGCGCAGGTACGCCGGCTCGGCGCGCAGCCATGCGGCATCGGCGGCGTCGCCGGCATCGGCATTGCGCGACAGCGCCGCGATCGGCCAGTTGCCGTCGGGCAGGCCGATGCTGCGCAACAGCTGCGCGCGGCGGCCAGCGCTGCCTTGCGGCATGCGCTGCGCGCGCCCGAGCGCTGCGGCGCTGTCCACCGACAGGCGCTGCGCGCCGAAACGCGCGGCGGCAGGCAGCAGCAGCGTGACACCGGTCTTGCGCATGGCCTCAGCTCTGATAGCGGACTTCGACGATGTCGTACTCGCGTGTGCCGCCCGGCGCCTCGATGGTGATGCTGTCGCCCTCGTGCTTGCCGATCACCGCGCGCGCGACCGGTGACGAAATCGCGATCAGGCCGAGTTTGATGTCGGCTTCGAGGTCGCCGACGATCTGATAGCGCCGCTGTTCATCGGTTTCGACATCCGCGAGCACGACATGCGCGCCAAACACCACCTTGCTGCCGGCATTGAGGGCGGCGATGTCGATCACCTGCGCATGCGACAGCTCGGCCTCGAGCAGTTTGATGCGACCTTCGATGAAGCTCTGCTGGTCACGGGCGGCGTGGTACTCGGCGTTTTCCTTCAAGTCGCCGTGCGCGCGCGCTTCGGCGATCGCATTGATGACCGCCGGTCGCTGCACGGACTTCAGCTGCTCCAGTTCGGCACGCAGGCGCGTCGCGCCCTGCGTGGTCAGTGGTGCCCTCATGGCATGGCTCCTTTGTTTGTTGATGTCCGCGAAAGACGCGAAAGGCGCGAATAAACAACCCCGCCCCAAGGGGCGAGGTATTAGAACAGCGCCAACTGATGGTCTGCATGTAGCTTCTGATACGAACCGCCTTGACCCTTTACATAGCGCCCGATCATTGCTTCATCCCTATGTTTGCCTACCGTGCTCGCAAAATATCCATCCGCCCAGAACTCTCCGCCCCAAAGCTTCTTCTTCACTTGCGGACAACGCCGAAACACTTCCCTTGCTGTCAGGCTCTTGATCAACGTGACCAGTCGCGTAACGCTGTAGGTAGGGACTGACTGAACCAAAAAATGTACATGATCTCTGTCTGTACCAATCTCCAAAAACTTGACTTGATACCGTTCTGAACTATCCAGACAAACCTGCTTCAATTCGACATCGACTGCCTTGTCAAAAACGACCCGCCTGTACTTCGCTGGAAGCACGATGTGGTACAGCAACACTGTCACGTTGTGACGCTTATGGATGTACTCGCTCATCCCAAAAGCTTACGCCGCAAGCGGCGAGGTATCGAACCCGGAAGGGAATGA
>JBOHYD010000072.1:0-3185 GCA_050737635.1 Luteimonas sp.
GGCCGACAATGGTGTGTCGCGACACCACGCGCTGATCAATCTGGTCGGCAACAGCGCGTCGCTGCGCGCGCTCGACGCGCCGTTGCGGCTCGACGGCGCGCCGTTGCAGCCGGGCGATCCGGTGCGGCTGCGCGCGCTGCAGTGCATCCAGCTTGGCGATGCATCGATCGCGTTCGGCGGCGAGCACGACCCGGCCTGGGCCACCCTGCTGGCGATGGCCGCCGACGCGCCGGGCACTGGCGCGCCGAGCTTGCGCGCGCGTCGCCTGCCGGCGATCGCGGCACTGGCGGTGCTGTCACTGGCCTCGGTGGCGATTTTTGCCGCGGTGATGCCGGCCAGCGACCAGCCGATCGACGCCAAGGCGGCACTGCTCGGGCTGATCGATGAATTCCAGATCCGCGAAGGGCGCACGTCGCAGGACGTCAACGGCGATCCGGTGCTGTCGGGCACCGTCGACCGCGGCAGCACCCGCGACCGCATCCAGGAGCGCATCGAGGCCGATGGCATCGCTGCGACGCTCGACCTGCGCACCGGCGAAAAGATCGCCGAGGACGTGCGCGAAGTGCTGCGCTCGCAAGGGATCAACGCCAGCACGCGCTACCTCGGCAACGGCGAGGTCGAGGCCAGCGGCAGATTTGAGGACATGGCGGCGATGCGCGCCGCCGCGCAGTCGCGATCGATGCACGAGGTCACCGGCGTGACCCGGGTGATGGTGCGCAACTACGCCGAATCCGAGGCCTCCAACACACCGACGACGGCTACCGCCGCGGCGGCGTCCGCCGTCGATGTGCCGGTGCGCATCGTGAGCATCGTGCGCGGCGACGATCCGCATCTGGTCGGTGTTGACGGTGCGCTGTACGCCGTGGGTGCCGAACTGCCCGGACGCGGCAGCCTGGTCTCGATCGGCGCATCGGTGCATGTGCTCGGCAAGGACGGCCAACTGCAGAAGGTCAAGGCCGAGCCGGTGACGCCCGCCGAACTCGCCGCGGCCGCGGAAAAGAAACTGGCCGACGACACCGCCGCCGATACCGCTGCCAGGCACGCCGCCGACGCCGTCGCCAGCGCGGATCCGCGGCAGGACATCGGCATCGCGCGCGCCAGCAAGAAGTTGTAGGCATATCGCTACCAGCCCTCTTTGATCGATCCGCACGCATCGCCAACACGTCACGTCCCTTGTCATCACTCGGTCTGCGGACCGCCAACCGCCAGGAGAGACACCATGAACGACACACAGATCAATAGCCCGCTGCTCGGTTACATCAGCTCCAGCACCGCATCGAGCGGGGCCGGCGCACGCATCGGCGGCACGTCGGGTTCGAGCAGCAGCTGGTACGAGGCGATGTCGCGCGCGTGGGGTCAGACGCTCGACAACCAGGCCGCAAAGATCACCTCGATGTCGGACGTGATCAGCGCCGGCGGCGATCAGCCGTCGAACATGGTCCAGCTGACCGCGGCGAGCCTGCAGATGCAGTTCATGTCCAACAACGCCGCGACCTCGCAGAACAGCGTCGGCCAGGCGCTCGAAACGCTCGGCAAGCGCCAGTAAGCGGCGCGGGTGCCGCGATCGCATGCGCTGCGCACGACAGGCCTGGTTTCAGTGTCGTCGCACCGACACGCCGGCTCGCCGCCAGCGCACGCATCCGCGCAAGCACGCAACAAACAAGTCACGCCATCCGCAAGCCAATGCCATCCGTCTGTTTCAGGAGACTGACATGATCGAAGCCATCCAGGTCGCGGCAATCGACCCCGCGCAAGCCGCCTCCGCGGCAACCCCCGCTGCGCAACCACAGGCCACTGCGTTCGAGGTGAGCCAGTTTGCCGAGGCCTACGCACGCGGCGCTGCCGCGCCCACTGCCGCGGCAGCGGTCGCCAACACCACGCCGGCGCAGCCATCGCAAGGCATGCGCGGAGTGATGTCGGCGCTCGACAACCTCAACGGCGGCGCTGAAGGCATCAACAGCATGTCGCAGACGATGAGCGCCAACAGCTCGGATATGACGCCCAGCCAGATGATGGACATGACGATGAAATGCCATCAGTTCCTGTTCAAGGCGGAGCTGACCTCCAATGTCGCCAACCGCACCTCGGATGGCATTTCGCAGCTGTTCCGTCAGCAGTCGTAAGTCCGCCCGCCACAAACAAACGACAAGCACCACAAGCAACAGGGGATGCCTGCATGACACCGTCGATGTGGTTCAAGTCCTACAAGGCGGCGACCACGCTGGTCGCCTGCCTGGTGCTGTCGGGATGCGGCGGTGCCGCGCTGTACAGTGACCTCGAAGAACAGCAGGCCAACCAGGTGATGGCCGCGCTGCTGGGTTCCGGCATCGGTGCCAGCAAGGCACCGTCGCCGAGCAAGAAGGGTTGGGAAATACGCATCGCCAGCGCCGACTTCCCGGCCGCGATGCAAATCCTGCACGCCCGCGGCCTGCCGCAGCGCGAGTCGCCGACGCTCGGCGACCTGTTCAAGAAGGAAGGTTTTGCGTCGTCGGCGCTGGAGGAAAAAGCCCGCTATGTCTACGGCCTGCAGGAAAATATCCGCCGTGGCCTGATGCGCATCGACGGCGTGGTCGACGCGCAGGTGGCGATCGCGCTGCCCGATAGCAATCCGCTCGGCGAGACGCCGCCAGATTCGTCGGCGTCGGTGCTGATCTTCCAGGCCCCCGGCATCGATCTGCGCGACCGCGAGACCGACCTCAAGGTGTCGATCAAGGACGGCCTGCAGGGCATGAGCGACGTCAACAAGGTCACTATCAAGTTCTTCACTGTCGGCAGCGCGCCGCCGGTGCGCAAGCAGGTCGCCAGCGATGGCGGCGTGCAGGCCGCGCTGTCGTCGATCAGTCCGCTGACGGCCGGCATCGCGCTCGGCGTGGTGCTGCTGCTCGGCGTGCTGCTGGCGTTTGGCAGCCGTTTGCGCGCGCGCATCGCGCCGCCGAAACCCGCCGCGCGCGTCTGGAACGGCTGACGGATCGCCGTGATGAGCCTGCAGGCGTTGTTGCGCGATGTCGAGCCGGGTTGGTACGCGTTGCCCGGGCACGACGACGGCGCGCCACTCGATCCCGCGCTGCTGGTACGCGCACACGCCAGTGCCATCGGCCGGCGCATGCTGGCGCGTTGGCTCGCCGCCGGCACGGCACCGGCATTGTTGGCACCACGGCCTGGCGGCGGTAGCGCCGCGGCCGTCG
>JBOHYD010000073.1:0-2165 GCA_050737635.1 Luteimonas sp.
CACCATCGATGTCCTCCGCCTGCAGCCCATGAGAGTAGGCAAGAGGATGACAGCTCTGCTTATTTGTCAGGTAGTTACGGTAACTTGTTCACCCGATTGCCCTGGCTTGGCCCCTACCAGGTGTTGCAGCACCGCGCCGGCATACTGCATCCCCGGCGTATTGCGCTGCCGTTCTTCGGCCTGAGCGATCATGTCGCGCACCAGCGTTCGCAGGCTGCGCGAGGCGTCCAGACGAATCTTGAACGGCTTGGCTGAAAAGAACTCATGCGCGCGCTCAATCCAGAACGCTTCCACGGCATCGAGATCAACCGCGCCGGCGACGGCCAGACCGTTGAGAAAAGCCACATACTCGCGCATGTTGCCGATGCTGCCGCGACTGGTGCGCCCGCCTTCAGCGGCTAAAACGCGGGTAATGCCGTGGCGGTTCAGCACCGCTTGCACCGCGCCTTTGCCCAGGCCGAGAACTTGGCCGCCGGCTTCGGTCAGCAGCTTGTCTTGATCAAGAGGCAAGCCCTTCCGGGCGTGCTGCGTGACGACCAGAGCAACGCACAGCGGGCCTTTGCGGCTGAATTTTCGATCTTTGTTGAAGTCCCGCAGGGACGCTGTCAGATCCGTCATTACGCTGCCTTCTTCTCGACCGCCAAGGCCGCCGCTAACAGCGGTTCTAGGATGTGTTCGGCCAGGAAGCGCACGACCGGCACGGCCACGCCGTCGCCGGCCAGGTGATAAGCGTCGTTGTAGTTCTTAGGCAGCGCGTAGGTGTCCGGCAGGCCCATGAGGCGGGCCGCTTCACGCGGCGACAGCAGGCGCGTACGAACACGCTTGCCCTCGACCACCATGATGGTTTGCCGACTTGAACCGCCGGTAGGCGTGCGCAGGCAGCCGGCCACGTCATCGAAGCGGATTTCGGCGCGCTGCACCTTCTCGCCGTTCGGGCCATCGGCACGGGTGCGCTTGTAGATCGTGCCAACCTGGCGGTCGCCGGTCTTCTTGGCCGCCTCGACTTTCGCCAGGTTGAGCGGGTTCATCATGCCGAGCAGCTTCTTGGCTTCGGCGGCCGTGTGCCAGGTGACGCTGTGCGGCTCATCTTCCACCAGGTCGGCAAAGATTGACGTGCGCACCGGCGGCACCGGCAGGTGCCACCACTCCCAAGAGATTTGCGCACGCTTCGAGAGCTTGCCGTAAGCCGCGACCAGCGCGGACGGATGCCATTCCCCTTCCGGGCCGCCAGCGATCAGTGCGCGAGGAATCGGCGAGGATTTGCGCACGCCGATGATGAATAAACGCGGCCGTGACTGCGGCAGGAAATGGACGGCGTTCATGACCACGGCACCGAACCGATAGCCGTTGTTCGACAGGGCCGAGCTGATCGCGGCGAAGTCCTTTCCATCGTGCGAGCTAAGGGTGCCGCACACGTTTTCCAGCACGACCAGGCGCGGCGCTCGATCTTCTTCGCCCAAGGCTTTGATGAGATTCCAGAAGGGCCAGAAGGTGCCGGAGCGGTCGCCCTTGAGGCCGGTACCGGCACCGGCCAGGGAAAGGTCTTGGCAAGGGAACGAGGCCCAAGCCAGGTTAGCCCCGGCCGGCAGGTCGGCCGGCGTCAGTGCGGCCACGTCGCCGACGCGCAGATGATCGGCACCCCAGTTCGCGGCGTAGCTGGCCACCTTCTTCGGGTCGAGGTCATTGGCGAGCAGGCATTGCCAGTCGGGGCCAAGGCCGGCGCGAGCCATGCCGCCGCCGGCGAAAAATTCGTAGAAATTAGCCATTCGCTCCCCCTGCGCTTTGCGGGCGCGATGACGAACCAAGACGCGCCAAGCGTTCCGTCACGGCTTCGGTAATCCAGGTGTTGCGCGATACGCAGCCGGCCCTGCGCGAGCATTCGGCATCAATGGCTTCCAGCACCTCGGGAGAGAGGCGCAGATTGATGCGCTCCAGCGTACTAGAACGCGAATCTTTGCGGCCGACTTTCATCGGCGCCATTGTGGCGCCATCTTGGCTCAAGGCCAAGGACATTTATTGTAAATGTCGCATAAGTCCTAAATGCGGCCGCTGCGCGATCCTTAGAGCCTGTTTAAAATCCATCTCCCATCTGCGACCATAGCCGAATGAGACAGCCCTATCCCAGCGACATCAGCCGTGACCAGTTTGAGCGGATTCGACCGCTG
>JBOHYD010000074.1:0-2148 GCA_050737635.1 Luteimonas sp.
GCCGCAGGGGCAGGGATCGTTGCGGCCGATCTTGGGTGCGAGTTCGCTGGTGTGCGCTTGCGTTGCATTGTCCTGGCCGTCGAACGCGGCGATATCGGCGGCTTGCCCACCGCCACCGAGGCTGCCCATGTCGGGATGGCGGAACTGCATCTGCTGCGCGACAGCCTCGGCTTGCGCGCGCTCCTGGGCTTCCATCGCGGCGACCTCGGCCTCGGTGCGCACGCGCATGCGCGCCAGCATCGTGACGACTTCGCGCTTGACCTTGCCGAGCATCTCGCCGAACAACTCGAAGGCTTCCTTCTTGTATTCCTGCTTCGGCTGCTTCTGCGCATAGCCGCGCAGATGGATACCTTGGCGCAGATAGTCCATGCGCGCGAGATGCTGCTTCCAGTTGTCGTCGAGCACGCTGAGCATGATGTGCTTTTCGAGCATGCGCATCGTCTCGGGGCCGATCGAGGCCTCCTTGTCGGCAAACAGGCGGTCGAGCGTGTCCTGCACGTAGCGCTGGATGGCCTCGGCGTCGAGCTCTTCTTTGCTCTTCGCCATCTCAGCGACGGACACCGGCCGGCCGAACTCTTCGAGCAACGTCGATTCCAGGCCCGGCAGGTCCCACTGCTCGTCGACCGACTCCGGCGGCACAAAGCGCTCGACGATCTCGGCGACCACATCAAAGCGGATGCCGTCGATGTTGTCCTGCACGCTCTCGGCGTCAAGCAACTCATCGCGCTGGTTGTAGATCACCTTGCGCTGGTCGTTGTTGACGTCGTCGAAGTCGAGCAGGTTCTTGCGGATGTCGAAGTTGTGCGCCTCGACCTTGCGCTGCGCGTTGGCGATCTGCTTGCTGACCAGCGGGCTCTCGATGATGTCGTCTTCCTTCAGGCCCATCCGCGCCATCACCTTCTGCACCCAGTCGGCGGCGAAGATGCGCATCAGATTGTCTTCGAGCGACAGGTAGAAGCGCGACGAGCCCGGATCGCCCTGGCGGCCGGAGCGGCCGCGCAGCTGGTTGTCGATGCGCCGCGACTCATGCCGCTCGGTGCCGATGATGTGCAGGCCGCCGGCGGCCTTGACGTCATCGTGGCGCTGCTGCCATTCGCGCTTCAGGTGCTGTTTTTCGCTGTCGGCGATGTCGGCGCCAAGCGCTTCAAGTTCGGCTTCCCACGAGCCGCCAAGGACGATATCGGTGCCGCGGCCGGCCATGTTGGTGGCGATGGTCACCGCCTTCGGCCGACCGGCCTGGGCGACGATATGTGCCTCGCGCTCGTGCTGCTTGGCGTTGAGCACCTCGTGCGGGATGCCGGCCTCGGTGAGCTGCGCGGACAGCATCTCCGACACCTCGATCGACGTCGTGCCGACCAGCGCCGGCTGGCCGCGCTCGTAGCAGTCGCGGATTTCGGTGGCGACCGCGCGGTACTTGCCGGTACGGTTGAGAAACACTGCATCGGAGTGGTCCTTGCGCACCATCGGCTGGTTGGTCGGGATCACCATCACCTCGAGGCCGTAGATGCTCTGGAACTCGTAGGCCTCGGTGTCGGCGGTGCCGGTCATGCCCGAGAGCTTGCCGTACATGCGGAACAGGTTCTGGAAGGTGATGCTGGCCAGCGTCTGGTTTTCGCGCTGCACCGGCACGCCTTCCTTGGCCTCGACCGCCTGATGCAGGCCGTCGGACCAGCGCCGGCCGACTAAGGTGCGGCCGGTGAACTCGTCGACGATGATCACCTCGCCGTCGCGGACGATGTAGTCGACGTCGCGCGCGTAGATCGCATGCGCGCGCATCGCGGCGTTGAGGTGGTGCACGACGTGGATGTTGTGCGGCGCGTACAGGCCGTCGTCCTCGCTGAGGATGCCGGCACCGCGCAGCAGGTCCTCGGCGTGCTGCTGGCCGACTTCGGACAGGTGCACCTGCTTGCCTTTCTCGTCGACCCAGAAATCGCCGTCGCCGTCTTCCTTCTCCTGTTTGCTCAGCGCCGGCACGATGCGGTTGACTTTGATGTACAGCTCCGGCGAATCGTCGGCCGGGCCGGAGATGATCAGCGGCGTGCGCGCCTCGTCGATCAGGATCGAGTCGACCTCGTCGACGATCGCGTAGTGCAGCTTGCGCTGGAAGCGGTCGTCCTTGGACAGCGCCATGTTGTCGCGCAGATAGTC
>JBOHYD010000075.1:0-3643 GCA_050737635.1 Luteimonas sp.
CGGTGGCGGTGGCGCTGCGCAACCGCATGCGGCGCCAGGCGCTGCCCAAGGACATCGCCGACGACATCATCCCGAAGAACATCCTGATGATCGGCGCCACCGGCGTCGGCAAGACCGAGATCGCGCGCCGCCTCGCCACCCTCGCCAACGCGCCGTTCGTGAAAGTGGAGGCCACGCGCTTCACCGAGGTCGGCTATGTCGGCAAGGATGTCGAGCAGATCATCCGCGATCTCGCCGACACCGCGGTCAAGCTGTATCGCGAACAGGCCAAGACCCGCGTGCGCACCCAAGCCGAGGACCGCGCCGAAGACCGCATCCTCGACGCGCTGCTGCCCAGGCGCAGCGGCGGCATCGGTTTTGATGTCAATGCCGCGCGCAACGAACCCTCCGCAGCCGACGGCGACACCCGCATCAAGCTGCGCAAGCAGCTGCGCGCCGGCGCGCTTGACGAGCGCGAGATCGAACTCGAACTCAGCGCCAGTACCGGGTCTGTCGACATCATGACCCCGCCCGGCATGGAAGAAATGGGCCAGCAGCTGCGGCAGATGTTCTCCAATCTCGGCGGCGGCAAAACCCACACGCGCGCCCTGAGCATCCGCGCGGCGCGCCCGCAATTGATCGAAGAGGAAGCCGCCAAACTGGTCAACGAAGACGAGGTGCGCGAGGCCGCGATCGAGGCCTGCGAGCAGCACGGCATCGTGTTCATCGACGAGATCGACAAAGTCGCCAAGCGCAGCGAAGGCATCGGCGCCGACGTCAGCCGCGAGGGCGTGCAGCGCGACCTGCTGCCGCTGGTCGAGGGCAGCACCGTCAGCACCAAGTACGGATCGGTGAAGACCGACCATATCTTGTTCATCGCCTCCGGCGCGTTCCACCTCGCCAAGCCGAGCGACCTGATCCCGGAGATGCAGGGCCGCTTCCCGATCCGCGTCGAGCTCAGTGCGCTGACCAAGAATGATTTCGTACGCATCCTCACCGAGCCGAAGGCTTCGCTGACCCGCCAGTACGTGGCGCTGATGCAGACCGAGGGCGTGACGCTGTCGTTTGCCGGCGACGCCGTCGAGCGGCTGGCCGAGATCGCCGCGCAAGTCAACGAACGCCAGGAAAACATCGGCGCGCGCCGCCTGCACACCGTGCTCGAACGCCTGCTCGACACGCTGAGTTTCGACGCGCCCGACCGCAGCGACAGCGTGGTCATCGACCGCGCCTACGTCGACGCGCATCTCGGCGAGCTGGTGCAAGACCCGGACCTGTCGCGCTATATCCTCTGACACTCGACGCGTGCGGCGTGGATGATCGCGATGGCCATCAAAAACTCCGAACGGCAGCCACTGCCGCTCCATTGGTCGCTCGCCCGCCTGACTGTTGCGATCCGATCGGCTCTTCCTAACGTGCCGCCACCGCCTTCGCATCGGCGGCGGCGGTGATCCGCCACACGATGTTGCCGACATCGTCGGCGACCAGCACCGCGCCGGTCTTGTCCAGCGTGAGCCCGACCGGACGGCCCTGCGCGTCGCCGTTGCCGTTGACAAAGCCACCGAGCACGTCGCGCATCGGGCCGGACGGCTTGCCGTCGGCAAACGGCACGAACACCACCTTGTAGCCGGATTGCGGCTTGCGGTTCCACGAGCCGTGCAGGCTGACGAAGGCGCCATCCTTGTACTGCGCCGGCAGCGCGTCGCCGGTGTAGAACGCCAGCCCCAAGGCGGCGACGTGCGCGCCGAGCGCGTAGTCGGGCGCGAGGGCTTTCGCGACCAGCTCGGCATTCTGCGGTTGGACGCGCACGTCGACGTGCTGGCCGAAATAGCTGTACGGCCAGCCGTAGAACGCGCCTTCCTTGACCGATGTCAGATAGTCCGGCACCAGGTCGTTGCCGAGTTCGTCGCGCTCGTTGGCCACCGCCCACAGCGCGCTGGTGGTGGGATTCCACGCCAATGCGGTCGGGTTGCGGATGCCCGAGGCATACACGCGGCGCGCGCCGGTGGCAGCGTCGATCGCCAGCACCGTGGCGCGGTCGGTTTCGATGTCCATGCCGTTTTCGGCGACATTGCTGTTGGAGCCGACGCCGACATAGAGGGTTTTTCCGTCGGCGCTTGCGGTCAGCGCCTTGGTCCAATGGTGGTTGATCGGTCCGCCCGGCAGGTCGGCGACCTTGACCGCGGGCGCGGTGATTTCAGTCGCGCCGGCGACGTAGGGGAACTTGACCACCGCATCGGCATTGGCGACATAGAACGTGTCGCCGACCAGCGCCATACCGAACGGCGACATCAGATCCTTGACGAAAACATGACGCGCGTCGGCGACGCCGTCGCTGTCGGTGTCGCGCAGCAGGGTGATGCGGTTGGCGCTGCGCACGCCGGCGCCGGCCTGCTTCATCACCGCCTTCATCGCCACGCCGCGGATGCTCGTGGCGCCATCGGGCTTCGGCGGGGCATTGGTTTCGGCGACCAGCACGTCGCCGTTGGGCAGCGTGTACAGCGTGCGCGGATGATCGAAACCACCAGCAAACGCGCTGACCGCGAAACCCGCGCCCGGCGTCGGCTTAGCGTCCTTCGGCCAACCGACCGCGGGCGCGATCTGCACGATCGGGATCAGCGATTTTTGCGGTGCCGGCAGGGTCGGGTCGGGGCCGGTGCCGGGCGCATAGGCCTGCGCAGCAGGCGTGGCCGACGCAGCGGCGGTGGCGGCGGCGGGCGTCTGCGTCGAATCCGACGGCGGCGGGCCGCTGCCGCTGCACGCGGACAGTGCACTGACGAGTGCGATCGGCAGGAGCGGGCGGGCGATGCTCATCGGGTGACATCCGGTGTTGGGAGACAAGTCATCATTGCAGCATTGCCGGCGTGACAGGGGCATCAGCGCAACGCGCTGCGCGCGCGTGCTGTCGATCGTCGCGAGTCTCCGGTCGCAACGACCGCCACCACCAATGGCGTCTTCGCCGGTGGTCGACGGTCGCTATCATGCCGCGCATGACAGCGATCGCGCGCCCCCTTGCCTGCCTGTCGACCGCAACCTGGCGCGACGAGGGCTGCGCCTTTGTGCTGCCCGGGTACGCGCGGTCGAAGCGCTGCGGCCGTGGTTAGCCCAGCGACTGGCCGCTGCGGCGGCGCGGCGGCGCGGCCGACGGCATACGATGAGATGACCGCCGTCCTCACGGCGCAGCGCCGGATGCTGATCGTCTTTGCCTGCGCATCGCTCGCCGTGCTCACCCTCGTCGCCCCCGCCCACGCACGCACCGTCTACCGCTGCGTGCGCGACGGCACGGTCAGCATGGCCACCGCGCCGGAGCCGGGCTCGGCATGCACGGCGAAGCAAATCGACGACAACGCCGTGCAAACGCCCAACCTGTGGGGAAACATGGGCGTGTTCAGCGGCACGCTGTATGCGCGCGAGCAAGACGGCGTAACCGTGTACTCGACCCGCAACCTGCCGGGCTCGACGGTGTTTTTGAAATTCACCGTGGCCACGCCGCCCGGTGAACCGGCGCATCCGGGCATGGGCACGGTTGGCAAACTGAACCGCCCCGGGATTTCGTGGAGGCTGTTTGGTTTAAGTCATGCAGCCCTTGGGACGGCGTGACTGGCGAGTTGCCGATAGTAGTTTGCCTCAGCCTCTGCAGGCGGTATATAGCCGATAGGTTCAAGCA
>JBOHYD010000076.1:0-3261 GCA_050737635.1 Luteimonas sp.
CGGCCTCCTTCATGTCGGTGACCACCGGCGCGAGCAGGTGCGGGATGCCCTGGTAGACGCTGAGCTCGAGCATCTTCGGATCGATCATCAGCATCCGCAATTCTTTTGCCGAGGCCTTGTACAGCAGGCTCAGCACCATTGCGTTGACCGCGACCGACTTGCCCGAGCCGGTGGTACCGGCGACCAGCAGGTGCGGCATGCGCGCGAGATCGGCGACGGTCGGGCGGCCGGCGATGTCCTTGCCAAGCGCGAGCGTCAGTGGACTGCCGGACTTGTCGTATTCCTTCGAGCGCAATAGCTCGCTGAGGTAGATCATCTCGCGATAGGTATTGGGCGTTTCCAGACCGATCACCGACTTGCCCGGGATCACGTCGACCACGCGCACCGCCTTGACGCTCAGGCCACGCGCAATGTCTTTGTCCAGTGAGCTGATCTGGCTGACCTTGACGCCGGGTGCCGGCTCGATCTCGAAGCGGGTGATCACCGGCCCCGGATACGCACCGACCACCTGCGCATCGATGCGGAAATCTTTGAGCTTGAATTCGATCTGCCGCGATAGGGTTTCGAGCGTGCTGTCGTTGTAGCCCTTGGTTTGCGGCTTGGGATCGTCGAGCAGGCCGAGCGGCGGAATGCCGGAGCCGTCGCCGACGTGGAACAGTGGAATCTGCTGCTCGCGCCTGGCGCGGTCGCTCTTTTCGACATGGGCCGGTGCCGGCGGTTCGATCCTGACCGGCGCGCGCTTGGCGCGCAGTTCGTTGTCGATCTTGCGGGTCTCGGTGCGTTCCTCGCGTGCCGCACGGGCTTCCTGCCACTCCGAGGCCTGCTTGGTGCCGCGCCGGAACAGCGCCGGCAGCTTGAGCACGCCCTGCCCGATTCGGTCCATCACCGCAAACCACGACAGCCCGGTGGCGAGCGTTACCGACACCAGCAGCAGCGCGAGCAGAAACAAGTTGCCGCCGACCGGGCCGAAGCCGCGGTACAGCGCATTGCCGACCAGCCGACCGAGAATGCCGCCGCTGCCGGCGGAAAAGTTCTCGACAGCGCCAAAACGCAGCGCCAGCAGTCCGGTCGACGCCACCAGAAAGCCGACGATGCCGATCAGCCGCAGCGCCGGGCCGAGATCGGCTTCGCCATCGCCATCGCTGTCGAGTCCGAACAGCGCGATCCATGCCACCGCGCCGAGCATCACCGGCAGCAGGAACGCGACGTAGCCGGTCAAATACAGCAGCACGTCCGCCAACCATGCACCAACACGGCCGCCGACGTTGTGCAGCGGTGCGGTGAGGCTGCCGGAGTTCTGCGACCATCCCGGGTCGCTGCTCGAATAGGTGACCAAGCTGGCCAGCAGGTACAGCAGTAGCGGTGCGATCAGGATCAGCGCGATGTCGCGCCACAACCGCTGGCGGCGCGGGTTGGGCGCGTCCGCCGGCGCGGCGGCGGCCCCCGTGCGTCGCGGTTTGCTGCGGTCCGAAAGCTCGCGTGCCACTGTGTGTGATTACCTTAAAAAGTGACCGTATCGCCTTGATCTTACGTCAAACTTTCATGCCCTGCAGCGCTGGATGCACGAGCTTGCCGGCTTCGATGTTGATGCCGCGCACCAAACCCGCATTGTCGCGCCAGCTGCCCGAAGCCAGCTTGTTGACCCACGGCAGGATCGCCGCGCAGATCGCCTGCGACGAGGTCTGCGGCACCTCGCCGGGCATATTGGTCACGCAGAAGTGGATCACGCCCTCCTCCACATAGGTCGGTTCCTTCCACGTCGTGGCGCGCGAGGTCTCGAAGCAGCCGCCCTGGTCGATCGAAATGTCGACCAGCACGCTGCCGTCCTCCATCGCCTTGATCATCTCGCGATTGACCACGTGCGGCGCGACCGCGCCGGTGACCAGCACCGCGCCGATCACCAGATCGGCCGACGCGACCTCGCGCGCGACCACCTCGTCGTACGGATACAGCGCGGTGACGTTGTTGCCGAGCCGCATCATCTCTTCCATGCGGTCTTGACGCTTTTCGAACACCACCACATTGGCACCGCCCGAGGCGGCCAACGCGGCGGAGTTGCCGCCGGCGGCGCCAGCGCCGAAGACAACCACCTTGCCGCGTTCGGTGGACGGCAGGCCGCCGAGCAGCTTGCCCTTGCCGCCCATCGGCTGGTGCAGCAGATGGGTGCCGACCTGCACGCCGATCTTGCCGGCGATGATCGACATCGGCGACAGCAATGGCAGATCGCCGTTGTCGAGCTCGACGGTCTCGAACGCGATGCCGGTCAGGCCGATGTCGAGCAGACGCTTGGTCAGGCCCGGCAGCGGCGCGAGATGCAGATAGCAGAACAGCAGATGATCGTCGCGCAGCAGCGCGAGATCGCCGTCAATCGGCTCCTTGACCTTGACGATCAGCTGGCCCTTTTCGTACAGCGCCGCGGCGTCGGGCGCGATCTTGATGCCGAGGCGGGTGTAGTCGTCATCGTGGAAGCCGGACTTGATGCCGGCGTCTTTTTCCAGCCACACCTCGTGGCCACGCTTGATCAGATCGCCGGCCGCGGCCGGCACCAGCGCCACGCGCCCTTCGAGGGTCTTGGTTTCCTTCGGTACACCGATACGCATTTGTCTTCTCCGGGCAGTTACCAAAAGCGCCGCATCGGCGGCGCAGCACGGCACACTGTGTTGAGGTGCGGATTGAAAGCCGACGCCTTGATAAGGCACGTCGCGAACGCCAAGCTATGTCGACCGCAGCGCAACGCCAATCAGGTGAAATTCACCATGAAAACGGCCTCCGCGACGCCTCCGACTCCTTCGGCGAGTATACATGAGTCCCTCTTCGACACCCTCCGCCAGGCATAGCCGCCTGCTCATCCTCGGCTCCGGTCCAGCCGGCAGGACGGCCGCGGTGTACGCCGCGCGTGCCAACCTCAAGCCGGTGGTGATCACCGGCTTGCAGATGGGCGGCCAGCTGATGACCACCACTGAAGTCGACAACTGGCCAGGCGACGCGCACGGGCTGATGGGGCCGGCGCTGATGGAGCGGATGCAGGCGCATGCCGAACGTTTCGACACCGAGACCATCTTCGACCATATCCACAGCGCTGACCTGTCGCAGCGGCCGTTCCGGCTGACTGGTGACAGCGGCGAGTACACCGCCGACGCGCTCATCATCGCGACCGGCGCCACCGCCAAGTACCTCGGCCTGCCGTCGGAACAGGCCTTCATGGGCCGCGGCGTGTCGGCATGCGCAACCTGCGACGGTTTCTTCTACAAGGACCAGGAC
>JBOHYD010000077.1:0-12306 GCA_050737635.1 Luteimonas sp.
CTGATGCACCTTGCGGAACTCCGCGCTCAGCGCCGCTGGCGCGACACAGTAGCCGACCTTCCAGCCGGTGCAGTGGTAGGTCTTGCCGAAGCTCGAAATCACCAGCGCGCGGTCGCGCAGCTCGGCATCGCGCAGCACCGAGGCGTGCTGCGCGCCGTCGAAGACGATGTGCTCGTAGACCTCGTCGGACAACAGCATGATGTCGGTGTCGCGCAACATGCCCTTGATGACGGCGAGGTCGTCGACCGACAGCATCGCGCCGGACGGATTGTGCGGACTGTTGATCATCAGCATCCGCGTCTTCGCGGTGATCGCGTCCTTCACGCGCTGCCAGTCGGGTGCGAAGGTGTGCGGGTCGAGCGCAATGCGCACCGCGCGCGCGCCGGCCAGATCGATCGCCGGCTCGTAGCAGTCGTAGGCCGGATCGAGCACGATGACCTCGTCACCTATGCGCACCACGGCGTGGATCGCGTTGAAGATCGCCTCGGTCGCGCCGCTGGTGACGGTGATCTCGCTGTCCGCGTTCGGCGCATGGCCGTAGACGCGGGCGCATTTGGCCGCGATCGCGTTGCGCAGCACCGGCACGCCAGTCATCGGCGCGTACTGGTTGTGGCCGGCGCGCATCGCACGCTCAAGTTCGTCGACCAGCCGCTGCGGCACCGAAAAATCCGGGAAGCCCTGGCCGAGATTGACCGCACCGTGTTCGGCGGCGAGCTGCGACATCACTGTGAAGATCGTGGTGCCGACCTTGGGCAATTTGGATTCGAACACCTGCATAGCGCTGTTCCGCGATGGCGTACCGGAGACGCAGTTTACGGATGCGCGTCGATCGGCGACAGCTTGACGGCGTTCGCATCGACGCACCGCAGCTGGCGCGAGCCGAGTTTGGGGTGCAGCGCACTCCACGGCACCACGGCCAGCCCGACACGCCGCGATGACCGTGCCTGCGATGCGCGGCGCGGCGGCGCATGGACGCGGCACGGCCGGACGATGACGACGGCAGCGGGCGCATCGACTGGCTAACATAAACGCCCCTGCGCGCCGCCACGACCTTGCGACTTCCGCTTTCGATGCCCTTCCAACCGACCGGCGACAGCATGAACACCATCGACGGCCACGCCGGCCGTAGTGGCGCGCGCGATGCCTCAGCGCTGCTCGAGGCGACGGGCCTGCGGTTTTCGCGCAACGAGGCCGCCGTATTCGGCCCGCTCGATTTCCGCGTCGACAGCGGCGAGGCGCTGCTGGTGCAGGGCGACAACGGCGTCGGCAAGACCACGCTGCTGCGCGTGCTGGCCGGGCTACTGCGCGCCGATCGCGGCCGTGTGCATATCGCCGGGCGCGTCGCCGATGCGACCATGCGGGCGCGCACGATCGCGTATCTCGGCCATCTCGCCGCACTCAAAGCCGACCTCAGCGCGATCGAGAACCTGCAGTTCCTGTGCGGCCTACACGGCCAGCGCGGCACGCAAACCATCGAAGGCGCGATGGCGGTCGTCGGCCTTGCGGGCTTCGAGGATTCGAGCGCGCGACAGCTGTCGGCAGGCCAGCGCAAACGCCTGTCGCTGGCACGGCTGTGGCTATCGCCGGCACCGCTGTGGCTGCTCGACGAGCCTTACGCCAATCTCGATCTCGGCGGCATCGAGCTGGTCAATCGCATGGTTCAGGCACATCTGCGCGACGGCGGTGCGGCGCTGGTGACTACCCACGGCGCGTATGCCGCCCCGCCGGTGCGCACGCGCCTGCTGACCCTGGTAGCACCGGGATGATGCGGCAGGCCGCGCGCGCGCTGGTGGTGCGCGATCTGCGTTTGCTGTGGCGGCGGCGCGGCGATGCGCTGCAACCCGCCCTGTTTGCACTGCTGGTGATCGTGCTGTTCGCGCTCGCCCTGGGCAACGACGCTCGGACCTTGTCGAAGGTCGCCGCCGGCGTGCTGTGGGTGGCGGTGCTGCTGTCGGGACTGCTGTCGCTGGATACCTTGTTCCGTGGCGACGCCGAAGACGGCGCGCTCGAGCAATGGATGCTCGCGCCCGTACCGCTGGCGTGGCTGGTGCTGGTGCGCACGCTGGTGCACTGGGCGACCACCGCGCTGCCGCTGCTAGTCGCAACGCCACTGCTCGCCGAACTGCTGCACCTGCCGCGCGCGCAGCTGCCGGTGCTGCTGGCCGCGTTGGCGCTCGGCACGCCGCTGCTCAGTCTGATCGGTGCGGTGATCGCCGCGCTGACCGTTGGCATGCGCCGCTCCGGCATCCTGGTCGCGCTGCTGGCGCTGCCGCTGTACGTGCCGGTGCTGGTGTTCGGTGCCGGCAGCGTGGCCGCTAGCGCACAGGGGCTCGACGTCGGCGGCGCGCTGCTGATGCTCGCCGCTGGGCTGGTGGTGTCGCTGGTGCTGGCTCCGCTTGCCGCCGCCGCCGCCATCCGCATCGCGCTGTCGTGACATTGCGCACGGCCCGAGCATGATCCAGGCAACGCCGCGCACCGCTCAACCGGTGCCGCCGTGTCACCGCTGGTATACTTGGCAGCACGCTGCTACTGCGGTCATCGCACTGGACACTGTGCAATGCGCCATCGACCACATGCCGCTGACCAGGATGTCGCCCTCTCTCGCATCCGCCCGGAGCCGCACCGCGCAACGCATGAATCCCCCCGCATGAATCGTTTGTTCCGCTGGTTCCACCAACTCGGCTCGCCGCCGACCTTCGATCGCTTCGCCGCACGCTGGGCGCCGTGGGGCTACGGCGTCGGCGCGATGGTGATGGCGTGGGGCATCTGGCAGGGGTTGTTCGTCGCGCCGGCCGACTACCAGCAAGGCGACAGCTTCCGCATCCTCTACGTCCATGTGCCGAGCGCGTGGATGAGCCTCGCGGTGTTTGCGCTGATGGCGGTGTATGCCGCGATCGCACTGGTCTGGCGCATCAAGCTCTGCGAAATCCTGGCGATGGCCTGCGCGCCGATCGGCGCGGCGTTCACGCTGATCACCCTGGCGACCGGATCGATCTGGGGCAAGCCGATGTGGGGCACCTGGTGGGAGTGGGACCCGCGCCTGACGACGGAACTGATCCTGCTGTTTCTGTACCTCGGCATCATCGGCCTGTACCACGCCATCGACGACCGTCGCGCCGCCGCGCGCGCCGCCAGCCTGCTCGCCATCGTCGGGGTGGTGCTGCTGCCGGTGATCCGTTATTCGGTGGTGTGGTGGAACTCGCTGCACCAGGGCCAGACCATCGGCCTGTTGGGCGGCTCGAAGATGGACCCGAGCATGCTGCCGCCGTTGTGGACGATGGTGATCGGCACGCACCTCTGGTTTGTCGGCTCGTTACTGGCGCGCGCACGCGCCGACAATCTATCGCGCGAAGCCGGCAAAGGCTGGGTACAAGCAGCGGCGGGAGAAGGGCGATGACTGGCTCGGCGGGGCTCGGGATTCTTGCGCCGAGACGCGGGACTTGGGACTCGGGACTCGGGACTCGGGACTCGGTAAAGGCCGGGCAAGTCATCGTTTCCAATGGACGCAACCAAAAGCGTCGGCGATGCTCTTCATGCCTTGTCTCTTTCCGTTCCGTTCGTATGTTTCACCAAGCGCTTGGCGCGTTTCCCGAGTCCCGAGTCCCGGCTCTGCGAGTCCCGAGTCCCGCGTCCCGAGTCCCGGCCCCATGACCTACCAAAACTACGTCATCGCCGCCTACTTGGTATTCGTCACGGTGCTGCTGTGGGATGTGGTCGCGCCGCGTGTGCGCACCCGCCAGCTACTGCGCGCAACCCGCCTGCTCGCCGCGCGCCGTGCCGCGCAGCCGGTCAATACCGATACCAGCGGAGAATTGCAGCGATGAACCCGACCCGGCAACGCCGCCTATGGCTGATCGTCGCGATTGTCACCGCCGCCGCGCTCGCGACCACCCTGGTCGCGATGGCGCTGCAGCGCAACGTCGCTTATCTGTACACCCCGGCCGAAATCCTCGGCGGCAGCGCCGGTGCCGGGGTGGCGTCGGGCGAGGCCAAGTTCCGGCTCGGCGGCATGGTCTCGGCCGACTCGTTGCAGCGCACCGACGGTTCGATGCAGGCGCATTTTCGCGTCACCGACGGCGACGCCGAGCTACCGGTGGTCTACGACGGCATCCTTCCGGACCTGTTCCGCGAAAACCAGGCGATCGTCGCCACTGGGCGCATGCGCGGCGGCACCTTCGTCGCCGAACAGGTCCTCGCCAAACACGACGAAACCTACGTGCCGAAGGAAGTCGCCGACAAGATGGGCCTTGCGCACCAGAAACACGGTGTGAAGTCGCCGGCCGATGGCGCGATGGACGCGCGGAATTAAGCGTTGCCACCATCGCAGGTTGGTGCAGCAGTGTCGCAGGACGCTGCATTCGCCATCGCAGAACCCCATCCTTGCAGACCCGACTTGCGCCTTCGTGTGCAGATGGGTCCCGGCTTGCGCCGGGATGACCGCGGTGCTCGCGAGGTCCATTGCCTCTTTGCAATGTCCGTCCCTGCGCGGGCGTCCGCTAGCGTTCGCACCAGAGAACTGACGTGCTCCCCGAACTCGCCCAGATCGCCCTGCTTCTCGCGCTGCTGATCGCCGCCACCCAGTCGGTGCTGTCGCTGGCCGGCGCGCACCGCGGCAACGCGGCGTGGATGGCGCTGGCGCGGCCGGCGGCGATCGCGCAGTTCGCGCTCGTCGCGGGCGCGTTCGCAATCCTCACGCAGGCGTTCGTGACCCAGGATTTTTCGGTGCAGTACGTCGCCGAAAACTCCAACTCGCTGCTGCCGCTGGTCTATCGCTATACCGCGGTGTGGGGTGCGCACGAGGGCTCGCTGCTGATGTGGGTGCTGATCCTCACTGCGTGGTCGTTTGCGGTCGCGCTGTGCTCGAAAGCGCTGCCGGACGCGGTGATCGCGCGCGTGCTCGGAGTGATGGGCTTCGTCAACCTGGGCTTTCTGGCGTTTTTGATTTTCACCAGCAATCCGTTCGCGCGGCTGCTGCCGGGGGTGACCGAAGGCCGCGACCTCAATCCGCTGCTGCAAGACGCGGGCATGGTGATCCACCCGCCGATGCTGTACGTCGGCTATGCCGGTTTTGTGGTGCCGTTCGCGTTCGCGATCGCCGCCCTGCTCGACGGCCGCGTCGACGCGCGCTGGCTGCGCTGGACGCGGCCGTGGACCAATATCGCGTGGGGCTTTCTGACTATCGGCATCGCGCTCGGCTCGTGGTGGGCGTATTACGAACTCGGCTGGGGCGGCTGGTGGTTCTGGGATCCGGTCGAGAACGCCAGCTTCATGCCGTGGCTCGCCGGCGCGGCGCTGCTGCACTCGCAGGCGGTCACCGAAAAACGCGGCAGCTTCCGCGGCTGGACCCTGCTGCTGGCGATCTGCACGTTCTCGCTGTCGCTGCTCGGCGCGTTTCTGGTGCGCTCGGGGGTGCTGACCAGCGTGCATACGTTCGCGGCCGATCCGACGCGCGGATTGTTTGTGCTGATCTTTCTCGGCATCGTGGTCGGCGGCTCGCTGCTGCTGTACGCGCTGCGCTCGCCCGACGGCGAGGACGGCAAGCCGTTTGCGGCAACCTCGCGCGAGACCTTGCTGCTCGCCAACAACCTGCTGCTGGTCGCCGCCTCGGCGATGGTGCTGCTCGGCACCCTGTACCCGCTGCTCGCCGACGCGCTCGGCCTCGGCAAGATTTCGGTCGGCCCGCCGTATTTTTCACTGCTGTTTATGTTGCTGATGGCGCCGCTGATCCTGTTGCTGCCGTTCGGCCCGCTAACCCGCTGGCAGCGCGAGGACGCATCGCGGCCGATCGCGATGCTGGCGCCGTGGGCGGGGCTGGCGATCGGCATCGGCATCGCCGCGTACTTTGTGCTGCCCGGCGGCGGCTGGAAGGCGGTGGCCGGGCTGGCGGCATCGACGTGGATCGCATTCGGTACCGCGCGCTTCGTGTGGACGCGGATTCGCGCCAGCGGCAGCCGGCTGTCATCGGCGACGTTCACGCCGGAGATGATCGGCATGACGCTCGCGCACACCGGCATCGCGGTGTTCTTGGTCGGCGCGCTGCTGGTCGAAGGCTTGAACCTGCAGCGTGAGGTTGCGCTCAAGCCCGGTCAGACGGTGACGCTTGGCGGCTACACGTTCCGTTTCGACGGCGTCGAGCGCATCGAGGGCGCCAACTATGTCGCCGACCGCGGCACCGTACAGGTCACGCATCACGGCCGCCTGCTGCGCACGATGCATCCCGAAAAACGCAACTACCTCAGCGGCGGACAAGTATTGACCGAGGCCGCGATCGCCGCCGGCCCGACCCGCGATCTGTACGTCGCGATCGGCGAATCGCTCGGCGGTACGGCCTGGGCGGTACGCGTGCACGTCAAACCGTTTGTGCGCTGGATCTGGGCCGGTGCGCTGCTGATGGCGCTCGGCGGATTCGTCACCGCCACCGACCGCCGTTTCCGCCGTCACGCGCGCGGTAGCGAGCGCGATACCGGTGCCGCCAGCGCATGAGTACGTCGACCAAACCTCCGCTGTCGCGCTGGCTGCCGCTGGCGGCATTCGCCGCGCTGCTGGCGCTGCTCGCCGCCGGCGTGTGGTTGAGCCGCAATCCGGATCGCGGAGTTTTGCCGTCGCCGCTGATCGGCAAGCCGGCGCCGTCGTTTCGCCTGCCGGTGCTGCACGAGGCCGGCCGCCTGGTCAGCTCCGACGCGCTGCGCGGCGCGCCGTACCTGCTCAATGTCTGGGGCAGCTGGTGTCCGGAGTGCCAGGTCGAGCATCCGGTCATCACCCGATTTGCCGAAACCCGCCGCGTGCGCGTGATCGGCTACAACTGGAAGGACCAACACGCCGATGCGCTGCGCTGGCTCGACCAGTTCGGCAATCCCTACTGGTTGGTGCTGGTCGATGACGATGGCAAGAAGGCGATCGACTGGGGCATCTACGGTGCGCCGGAAACCTTCCTCGTCGACGCGCGCGGCATCGTGCGCTGGAAGCACGTCGGTGCGTTGACCGACGCGGTGATCCGCGACGAGCTGCTGCCGAAGCTCGCAGCGGCGGAGGCCGGGGCGCGATGAGTGGCTGCCGCGATGCTCGTTTCACCCTCATCCCGGCGAACGCCGGGACCCAGCGTTTTACATTTCGATGGATCGCATCAGTGAGCGACCGATGGGTTCACGCAAAAAACGCAAATGCACGCGCTTCTTCCGGTGACGCAAGACGCCTGTCGCCGCACGCTGTCTTCAAGCACCTGTTCGTATCGCCACCTGACAAACCGAAAACGCTAGGTCCCGGCGTTCGCCGGGATGACGGCAAAAGCAGCTGGCTGTGCTCGTTGACGGCAGCCCTGCTGCTGTCGCTCGCGCTGATCGCCGCGCCGGGCGTTTCTTTCGCACAGACCGTCGTCGACGCCACGCCGCTGCAATTCGCCTCACCCGCCGAGGAACAGCGCTTCCACGCGCTGGTGTCTGAGCTGCGCTGCGTGATGTGCCAGAACCAGTCGCTCGCCGATTCCAACGCACAGATCGCCAACGACCTGCGCCGCGAAGTGCTGCAGCTGATGCACGAGAGCAAATCCGACGCCGAGATCAAGCAGTTTCTGGTCGCGCGCTATGGCGAGTTCGTGCTGTACAAGCCGCGCGTCGAGGCGACGACGTGGCTGCTGTGGTTTGGCCCGGCGCTGCTGCTGTGTGGCGGCGGCGTGCTGATCGCGCGCATCGTGCGCCGGCGCGGCGCGCGCGGTGCGGTGGCCGGCGACGATGGGCAGGAGTGGTGATGCCGGTCTTCCTCGCCTTTGCGGTGCTGATCGCACTACTCGTCGCGATCACATTCGCGTGGCCGCTGCGCAAGACCGCACGCGGCAGCTTTGTCGGCATCGTGATCGCGATGCCGCTGCTGGCCGTGGGTTTGTATCAGGTGATAGGCGCGCCCGCGGCGCTCGCTCCCGCGGCGCGCAAGCCGCTGGCGACGATGCAGGATGCGATCGCCCAGCTCGAAGTCGCGCTGCAGCGCAACCCGCAACAGGTCCAAGGCTGGCGCCTGCTCGGCCGAGCGTATGCCGATCAAACGCGCAGCAAAGATGCGCGCAACGCCCTCGCGCGCGCCGCCACGCTCGCGCCCGACGACAGCGACGCGCAGGCCGAATACGCCGAATCGCGCGCCAAGGCCAATGCCGATAATCGTTTCGACGCCGAAGCCGTCGCCATCCTCGAACGCACCCTCGAACGCGACCCCAAACACCAGCGTACGCGCTGGTTTCTCGGCATCGCGCAGCGTCAGGCCGGCGACAGCGCAAAAGCCGCAACGACGTGGCAGCCCTTGCTGACCCAGGTCGACGCAGCCACCGCCGCGGCACTGCGTCCGCAGATCGACGCCGCGCGCCGCGATGCCGGACTGCCGCCGCTGCCCGCGCCGCAACCCGCCGCAATCGCGGCTAGCAGCACGAACGCGATCACCGTCAAAGTGTCGCTCGATCCCGGCTTCGCCGCGCGCGCGCGCCTGCGCGGCGACAGCAGCGTGTTCGTGATCGCGCGCGCGCCGGGCGGGCCGCCGATGCCGGTCGCGGTCGAGAAACATCCGCTGCAAGCGCTGCCGCTGACCGTCACCCTCGGCGACGACGACAGCCCGATGCCGACGCAGGCGCTGTCGTCGTTGCAGGAAGTCGAACTGATCGCGCGGCTGTCGGCGAGCGGCAATGCGATGAAGCAGGACGGCGACCTCGACTCCGCACCGGTGCGCATCGCGCTGCCGGCGCAAGGGCCGGTGGAGTTGGTGATCGGCGGCGCAAGCCGCTAGCTGTACTTCCGGCGCACGAGCACCTGTGCGAGCGATCGCCAATCGCAGCGCTTTCGCAATGGAGCCCATCGCGACTGGCGTCGCTTCCACAGCGGCTAGACTTGTCCGCATGACCGAATTCATCCCCCCCGGCACACGCTTCGTCGACCTGCCCTCGCCGTTCGCGATGAAACGCGGCGGCACGCTGCACGGCGCGCGCGTCGCCTTTGAGACCTGGGGCACACTCAATGCCGCACGCGACAACGCGATTGTGATCTTCACCGGCCTATCGCCCGACGCCCATGCCGCCGCCAATGACCGCAATCCCACGCCGGGCTGGTGGGAGGCGATGCTCGGCCCCGGCAAGCCGATCGACAGCGCGCGCTGGTACGTGATTTGCGTCAATTCGCTCGGCAGCTGCAAGGGCTCCACCGGCCCGGCGTCGATCGATGCACGGATCGGGCAAGCGTACCGCCTGGCATTCCCCGATCTGTCGGTCGAGGACCTCGCCGATGCCGCGCAGCAGGTCGTGCACGCGCTCGGCCTCGACTCGCTGGCTTGCGTGATCGGCAACTCGATGGGCGGCATGGCCGCGCTCGCCTATCTCGCGCGCCATCCCGGCATCGCGCGCAGCCACATCAACATCTCCGGCGCGGCGCGCGCGCTGCCGTTCTCGATCGCGATCCGCTCGCTGCAGCGCGAGGCGATCCGCTTCGATCCGAGGTGGAACGACGGCAACTACGATGACGCCAGCTATCCGGAGTCGGGCATGCGCATGGCGCGCAAGCTCGGCGTGATCACCTACCGCTCGGCGCTGGAATGGGATGGCCGCTTCGGTCGCGTGCGGCTCGACTCCGACCGCCGCGACGACGAAGACCCGTTCGGGCTGGAGTTCGAGGTCGAAAGTTATCTCGAAGGCCATGCGCGCCGCTTCGTGCGTAATTTCGACCCCAACAGCTATCTCTACCTGAGCCGTTGCATGGACTGGTACGACCTCGGCGAGTCATGCAGCTCGGAACAAGGCGGCGACAGCACCGAGCACGGGCTCGCGAAGATCGACATCGCGCGCGCGCTGGCGATCGGCGTGCGTACCGACATCCTGTTTCCGCTGCAGCAGCAGCAGCAGATCGCCGACGGTCTGCGCGCCGGCGGTGCCGATGTCGCGTTTCTGCCGCTGGATTCGCCGCAGGGCCACGACGCATTTCTGGTCGACATCGCGCGCTTCGGCCCGGCGGTTGGCGGGTTTCTCGCCGCGCTATAGACCGAAATGCTGATCTAGCAGTGCCCACGGGGCGCTGCTACGAAGGCAGGGGCGTCGTCGCCGGCGTAAACTGCTCCGTCATGAACGACACCGCCGCCCTGCCCGACCTGGATTTTCGCGGCCACGACAAGCTAATCGCTAGCATCGACGCAGCTGTTGCGCTTGGCGACGAGCACGCGATTACCGCCGCGCTGCGCACCTGCCTGTGCGCGCTGATCCGCGATCCCGATGTGTATCTGCCGGATTGCGTGCGCGAGCCGATCGCCGACCACTACGCGCGCCGCGAGCTCTACCGCAGCCCGTCCCACGGCTACAGCGTCGTCGCGATGACTTGGGGGCCGGGCCAGGGCACGCCGATCCACGACCATTCCGGGTTGTGGTGCGTCGAGGGCGTCTGGGACGGCCAGCTCGAGATCACCCAGTACGAACTGCTCGAACGCGACGGCGAGCGTTTCCGCTTCCGCGCCGCCGGCGGCATGCAGGCCGGCCCCGGCAGCGCCGGCAGCCTGATTCCGCCGCACGAGTACCACACCATCGGCAACGCCAGCGCCGACACCATCGCGGTGTCGCTGCACATCTACAAGGCGCCGATCGAATGCTGCTCCAAGTTCCAGCCGCAGACCGGCGAATGGTTTCTGCGCAGCGCCAGCGCGCTGGCGACCGACATCGCAACCTAATGCCGTCAACGCTTCGCAGAGCGATTCGGCCATGCCGTCACGCTCGCTTTGAACACGATCCGATCATCTCGCCACTGATCCGACACTGTCGAGGCGAGCGACGCCTATACCAGCGACGCCGAAATCCCCATCGCCGCGCGCGGGCGCTGTGACAGCACCTCGACCATGCGCCGTGCGGTCGCGCGATACGCCTGCGCGACGGCACAATCAGGTGACGACGCCACGATCGGCACGCCCGCATCGCCCTGTTCGCGAATGCCGATTTCCAGCGGCAGCGATCCCAACAGCGGCACGCCGTACTGCGCGGCCATACGCTCGCCGCCGCCACTGCCAAAAACGTGTTCGGCGTGGCCGCACTGCGTGCAGATGTGCACGGCCATGTTCTCGATCAGGCCAAGTACCGGCACCTCGACCTTCGCAAACATCTTCAGCGCCTTCCTGGCATCGAGCGTGGCGATGTCCTGCGGCGTGGTCACGATCACCGCACCGGCCACCGGAATCTTCTGCGCCAATGTCAGCTGGATGTCGCCGGTGCCCGGCGGCAGGTCGACGATCAGGTAATCCAGCGGAGATGCATCTAGGCCTTCGCCGCCGCCCCAGCGGGTTTCATTGAGCAGTTGGGTCAGCGCGGAGGTGGCCATCGGCCCGCGCCAGATCATCGGCGTGTCCTGCTCGACCAGCAGGCCGATCGACATCGCCTCGATGCCGTGCGCGCGCATCGGCTCGATCGACTTGCCGTCGGGGCTGTCGGGCCGTCCGGACAAACCGAGCATCATCGGCACGCTCGGGCCGTAGACGTCGGCATCGAGCACGCCGACGCGCGCGCCGTCGGCGGCGAGCGCAAGGGCAAGGTTCACCGCGGTGGTCGACTTGCCGACGCCGCCCTTGCCGGAGCCTATCGCGATGATATTGCGCACGCGCGGCAACGGTTTCAGCGTTGGCTGTACGGCGTGGGCGTGGATGCGCAAGGAGGCTGGCGTGCTGGACATGGGCCATTCTAAGCTGCCGGTCGCATCGATCACTGCGCTCTGCGCGCACGCGGCAACGCCCCTGACTCACTCGCGTGCCGCAGCGGCCCATGACGCAGTGCGGGATCGGGTATAAAGCCGGCAGCCGGTGCGGTAGTCGCCATCGGCAGATTCACGACATCCCTGGGAGGGAACACCCATGCGCAACAAACTGCTTTTACTGGCTCTGACCCTGTTGCCAATGGCGGCATTCGCGCAGAGCACGCCGGTCGGCAAATGGAAAACGTTCGACGAAGACACCGGCAAAGCCCGTTCGATCGTCGAAGTCACCCAGGCAAACGACGGCACGCTGTCCGGTACGGTCATCGAGACCCTGTACGCCGCCAATCCGATTTGCGACCTGTGCAGCGGTGACAACAAGAACAAGCCGATCAAGGGAATGACCATCCTGTGGGGCCTGAAGAAAAACGGCAACGCCTACAGCGGCGGCACCGTGCTCAAGCCGTCTGCCGGCAAGACCTACAAGTCCAAGGCCCAGCTGATGGACGGCGGCAAGAAGTTCGAGGTGTCCGGCTGCGTGGCCTTCATCTGCAAGCAGCAGGTGTGGACGCGCGAGTCCTGAGCTGCGCATCTTCACCGCAATGCCGTAGACGAAACC
>JBOHYD010000078.1:0-3299 GCA_050737635.1 Luteimonas sp.
GTCGCGTTTCCACTCCCACTCCAGCCGCTTCGGCAGCCGCAGGATCAGCACATTGAGAAAGCTGCCCAGCAGCAGCCCGAAACCGGCCGCAACCGAGAAGCCGAGTCCGGGGTTTTGATCGAGGAATGACATCTAGCGCGTGGCCTCAGATTGCCGCGGCGAGCTTGAAGATCGGCAGGTACATGCCGATCACCATCGAGCCGACCACGCCGCCGATGATGATCATGATCATCGGTTCCAGCAGGCTGCTCAGCGCATCGACGGCGTTGTTGACCTCCTCCTCGTAGAACTCGGCCACCTTGAACAGCATGGTATCGAGTGCACCGGCCTCTTCGCCGATTGCCGTCATCTGCGTGACCATGTGCGGGAAAATGTTGACCTGTTTCATCGCCATATTGAGTTGGTAGCCCACAGAGACGTCGTCACGAATGGCAAAAACGGCCTTTTCATAGACTGAGTTACCGGTGGCACCAGCCACAATGTCCAACGCCTCGACCAACGGCACGCCGGCTTTGAATGTCGTGGCCAGCGTGCGCGCGTACCGCGCAATCGATGCGTTGTGCAGTACTTGCCCAATCACCGGAATCTTCAGTATGACCTTGTCCATGGCGTGCCTCAACGCTGGCGAGCGCTTGTAGCTGTAAAGGAAGAAGAAAATTCCGCCAACAATGATCGCCAGTATCAACCACCACCACTTGATCATGAAATCGCTGGCGGCAACGATCATCAGGGTGAATGCAGGCAAATCGGCACCAAAACTGCTAAATACCTGCTGGAATTGAGGGACCACGAATACGAGCAAAATTGCGCTGACAATAATCGCGACCGCGATTACGGTTGCGGGGTAGAACAGCGCCTTCTTGATCTTGCCCTTCAGGCTTTCGGTGTTTTCCTTGTAGGTGGCGATCGTGTCAAGCACAGTCTCGAGCACGCCGGCGGATTCACCGGCCTTGACCAGGTTGCGGTAAAGATCGTCGAATTGCACCGGGTGCTTGCTCATCGCCTCGTAGATCGACGAGCCACCTTCGATGTCGGCGCGCAGGCTGTTGACCAGCGTCTTCATCTTCGGGTTCTTGTGGCCGCCGCCGATGATCTCGAGCGCCTGCACGATCGGCACGCCGGATTTGATCATCGTCGCGGTCTGGCGGCTGAACACTGCGATGTCCCTAGCAGTGATCGTCTTGCCGGCACCGCCGAACAGCGGTTTTGATTTTGGCTTGACTACGCCGGGTTGGATGCCTTGGCGGCGAAGTTCTGCACGCAATAGGTTGGCATTTTTCGCCGCCTGTTCGCCCTTCATGGTCTTGCCGCGCTTGTCCTTACCCTCCCAGACAAACAGGGGCATGCCCTGCGCGCGTCCTCCGGATAGGGGCGATGGCTTTGTGCCGGTGCGGGAAGCGGCCATGGCTAATCCTTGGTGACGCGATTGATTTCGGCCAAGCTGGTCAGCCCGGCCTTCACTTTATCCAATGCCGAGCGGCGCAGGTCACGCACCCCGGACTTTTCGGCCGCCTGGGCGATCTGCATCGCGTTGCCGCCCTGCAAGACGATAGTCTGGATCGCGTCGCTCATCGGCATCACTTGGTACACGCCAACGCGGCCCTTGTAGCCGGCCGTGCACTCGTCGCAGCCAACCGCCTCGTGCACGAGAATACCCTGCTGGATCTCAGCATCGGTAAAGCCTTCCGCCAGCAGCGCATGCGCGGGCAGTTGCACCGGCCGCTTGCAGCGACCGCACAGCCGCCGCGCCAGCCGCTGCGCGATGACCAGGGTGACCGAACTGGTGATGTTGTACGGCGCGATGCCCATGTTCATCAGCCGTGCGATGGTCTGCGGCGCATCGTTGGTGTGCAGGGTGGACAGCACCATGTGGCCGGTCTGCGCGGCCTTGATCGCGATCTCGGCGGTCTCGAGGTCGCGGATCTCGCCGACCATGATGATGTCCGGGTCTTGACGCAAAAAACTGCGCAGCGCCGCGGCAAAGGTCATGCCGCGCTTGACGTTCTGCTGCACCTGGTTGACCCCGGGCAGGCGGATTTCGACCGGGTCCTCGACGGTGGAGATGTTGCGCTGCTCGTCGTTGAGGATGCCCAGCGCGGTGTACAGCGACACCGTCTTGCCCGAGCCGGTCGGGCCGGTGACCAACACCATGCCGTAGGGTTTTTCGATGGCATCGAGAAAGAGCGTTTGCTGCGCCGGCTCGTAACCGAGCTTGTCGATGCCGAGCTTGGCGGCGCTGCCGTCGAGGATGCGCAGCACCACCTTTTCGCCAAACAGCGTCGGCAGGGTGCTGACGCGGAAGTCAATCTGCCGGGTCTTGCTGAGGTTGAGCTTGATGCGGCCGTCCTGCGGCACGCGTTTTTCGGCGATGTCGAGCTGCGCCATCACCTTCAGCCGCGCGCTGATGCGCTGGTTGAGCTTGACCGGCATCCTGGCGACCTGCTTGAGGATGCCGTCGATACGCAGGCGCACCCGGTAATCGGCCTCGTAGGGCTCGAAGTGGATGTCCGACGCGCCGCGCTTGATCGCGTCGATCAGCACCTTGTTGACAAACTTGACCACCGGCGTGTCGTCGCCCTTGGCCTCGATGCCGCTGTCGCTGCCGATGTCATCGTCGCCGCCGATGTCCAGCGCATCGAGGCCGTCGCTGTCGCTCAGGGCGTCGCCGAGCGAGTCGTTGCTCTCCTGCCACAGTTCCATGGTGCGGCGGATGCTGTCCTCAGCCACCAGGATCGGCTCGACGGTCAGATTGGTATGGAACTTGATCTCGTCCAGCGCATGGGTATTGGTCGGGTCGGCGATGCCGACAAACAATTTGTTGCCGCGCTTGTACAGCGGCAGCACCAGATGCTTGTGCAGCAGTTCGTCCTTGACCAGCTTGATCGCGCTCATCGCGCCGTCCATCGTCGACGGATCGAGGATCGGCATGCCGAACTCGATCGAGTTGGCGGCGGCCATCTGCGCGGCGCTGACCAAACGGTTGTCGCGCAGATAGGCAGAGATCTGCTTGCGCTCGCGGGTGGCTTTGTCGAGCGCTTCGCGCGCGGTTGGCTCGTCAAGAACGCCGTCAAGCACCAGCCGCCGGGCGATGCCGGTGATGCCGACCAGGTTGGTTGCCGGAACTGCATTCATATCAACGGCCTCCCCCTTGAGGAGCTCTGACCTTACTGCAAAACGATAGTTTCTGACAGCTTAGATACTTCTTCGCAGAAGTGATTGCGAGACATGTTGCGATGACCGGACCGTTGATGACGCTGGTGAGCTCGGTCACATTGCATGTGGGTTGGAAGGCATCAACC
>JBOHYD010000079.1:0-5287 GCA_050737635.1 Luteimonas sp.
GCCGAGACGGCCGCCGAGCACGACGCCGAGCATCGCGTAAAACATCAGGTCGCCGTAGGCGTTGGCATCCACGCCCGGCAGCCGCCCCTGACGCACCCGGCGCTGGCCGAGCAGCCACGCCGCCGCGAAGCCGAGCAGGTACATGATCCCGTACCAGTGCACCGCCAGCGGGCCGATCCGGAAGGCGATCGGGTCGATCGTATGCAGATAGAGCATCGCGATGAGGTCTCCGGAGTCAGTGCGGCGGCGCGGCCGTCATTGTGCCCGACGTCGCGCGCGGTGCGGTGTCATGGCAGCAGCCAGCGCTCGAGATCGAGCACGTCAGCGCATGCGCCGCCGCTCGCGCCATCGCAGCACGCGCGTGGCGCGATCAGCCCAGGCCGTCGACGCGAATCTCGCGACGCAGCGCGCGCCGCTTGGCCCACAGATTCAAGGCCTCGACCAGCGCCGAGAAGCCCATCGAGCCGTAGATGTAGCCCTTCGGAATATGCAGGCCGATGCCATCGGCGATCAGATACACGCCGATCAGCACGATGAAGGCGAGCGCCAGCATCTTCACCGTCGGGTTTTGCTCGATGAAATGGCCAAGCGGCTTGGCCGCGAGCAGCATCACCGCCACCGCAAGCAGGATCGCCGCGACCATCACCGGCACGTACTGGTCGGCCATGCCGACCGCAGCGATCACCGAATCGAGCGAGAACACGATGTCGATCACTGCGATCTGCGCAATCACCGCGCCAAACGATGTCGCGGCCCTGCTGGTGATGTCGCCGGATTCCGGCTCGCCGGCGATCTGGTCGCGGATTTCCATCGCGCCCTTGATCAGCAGAAACACGCCGCCGAGGATCAGCACCAGGTCGCGGATCGAGATGCCCTGCCCGAAGACCGTGAACAGGTCGTCCTTCATGTGCGCAAGGAGCGCCAGCGTTAGCAGCAGGCCGATGCGAGAGATGCACGCCACCGCGATGCCGAACTTGCGGGCGCGCTCGCGCTGCTGCGGCGGCAGCTTGCTGACCGCGATCGAGATGAATACCAGATTGTCGATACCGAGCACGACCTCGATCGAGCTGAGGGTGATGAGCAGGATCCAAACTTGCGGATCGGAGAGCATTTCAAGCATGGGCAACACGTTCCTTGGATCGTCGGCGCGCCCGCCGATCGGGCACGGCCTGGTTGGTTACAGCCGCGGCAGCAGGATCAACGCCCAAACCACCACAACATTGGTCAGCAGCACGAACACCGCCGCAGACCCCATGTCCTTGGCGCGGCCGGCGAGCTCGTGATGCTCTGGACCGTAGCGCTCGATCACCGCCTCGACCGCCGAATTGAGCAGTTCGATGCTCAACACCAGCATCAGCGAACCGACCATCAGCGCGCGTTCGACGCCGGTCTGGCCCAGCCACAGGCCCAGCGGCGCAAAGAGCACCAACAGGTAGACCTCCAGCCTGAACGACGATTCATGCAACCACGCCGCGCGCAAGCCCTGCAACGACCATATCGTTGCCTTGAGGATGCGCGACGGTCGCCGCGGCAGGTGGCCGAATTCGTCTGCCATTGTCAGTCCGCCGCGTCAGGTCGCGTGTCGATGCGAACACGCATGGCCAAAAATACCGCTGGAAACAAGCGATGACTCGCGTAATCGCTTGGTCGCGCAATGCTCTGCAGTGCACACGGCGGCGCGCACGCGGGGTGGCCTTGTCATCAGCTGCATGGGAGGCCCGGAGTGCGGTGAAAGACGTTCAGCCGGCGGATTTTGCCACAGGCGTTGCCGGAGATACGTTATGCAGCCTCCGCGCGGACGACGGTTTGCAACCGTCTGCGTCGGCTGACCCACTCGACATCACGCCCGAGCGAGCAGGCGGTTGCCGGCAACCGCTCGATCAGTCGCGAAAGATCGCGGTGCCACGGCTGCCGCCGGGCTTCACCCAGGCGCGGTACATGCCGGCACTGCTGAACGGCATCGCGATATTGCCTTGCGCATCAAGCGCGATCGCGCCGCCGTCGCCGCCGAGCGCGGGCACGCGCTTCATGATCACCTCGTCGGCCGCGGCCTGCAGCGTGTCGCCACGGTAGGCGACGCGCGCGCAAATGTCGTGGGCGACGGCGTTGCGGATGAAGAACTCGCCCCAGCCGGTGCCGGACACGCCGCAGCCCTCGTCGGCCCAGGTGCCGGCGCCGATCACTGGCGAATCGCCGATCCGCGACCACTTCTTGTTGGTCATGCCGCCGGTGGACGTGGCGGCGGCGATGCGGCCCTGCGCATCGAGCGCAACCGCGCCGACGGTGCCGAAATACGCGCCCGCCACCGTCGGCGGTGCGTTCAGCGCCTGCGTGCTTTCGCGCTGTTTCGCCAGTTCAAGCTGCTTGCGGCGCTCGTCGGTGTCAAAATACGTATTCGGCACGCGTGCGATATCGCCATGCAGGTCGGCAAACGCCTCGGCACCGGCACCGGCCAGCAGCACGTGCGGCGAGCGCTCCATCACCGCACGCGCCAGCAGGATCGGATTGCGGATTGTGGTGACGCCGGCAACTGCACCGGCGCTGCGATCATGGCCCTGCATCAGCGAGGCGTCGAGCTCATGCTTGCCGTCGGCGTTGAACACCGCACCGCGGCCGGCATTGAACCGCGGCGAGTCCTCCAGCACCAGTACCACGGCGATCGCGGCGTCGAGCGCGCTGCCGTTTTTCTTCAGCACCGCATGGCCGGCGTCGAGCGCGCGATCGAGATCGGCGCGGATCGCTTGTTCGTCTTGCGCACTCAGCTTATCGCGCTCGATCACCCCGGCACCGCCGTGGATGACCAGGGCGATGGGCTTGCGCGCGGAGGGGGTTTGGGCGTGCGCGGTCATCGCGGTCATCGCGGTCATCAGCAGAAGGAGGCAGCAGGCGATCGGGCGCATGGCGGGCTTCTCGCAGCAAAGTGCTGAGAATACCTGCTTTCCCTTCTCTCGAGGGAGCAAAGGAGGAGGAGAAGGGAAAAGCCCCCAGGTGCGCTCCTACTATTGGCGCAGGGCATCGATCCGATCGCGCTGCGAGCCGAATCCGATCGTCGCGATAGTGCCGTGCCCCGGCGTGCTGTCGAGCGTCACCGGCCAACCGAAACGATCGCCGAGCCGGCGCACGATCGACAGACCCATGCCCTTGCCGGCGACGTGGAACGGATCGGCGCGATAGAACGGGGCGTAGACTTTTTCGAGCACGTCAGACGTCATGCCAATGCCGGTGTCGCGCACGATGATGCGATCGTGTTCGACGATGACCTCGATGCTGCCGTGCTCGGTGAAGGTGCAAGCGTTCTCGAGCAAGTGCCCGAACATCAAAGCCAGCACTTTCGGCGACGCATGCAGTCGTGGCGACGCGGAAATGGTCACCACCAGTTTGACTGGCCGCTGCGCGAGCGCGAAGCGCGCCTTGTCGATCTCGTCGTCGATCACATCGTGGACGTCGAACTCTTCGGTCACCGGCTCGACATCGCCATCGCGCGCGAGGATCAGAAATGCATCGATCACGGTTTCCATGTCGCGCCCGGCGCGCTGCATGCGCGACAGCGCGCGCCGCGCACGATCGGAGGTCTCCGGATCGGACAGCATCATGTCGGTGGCGACGCGGATCACGGTCAGCGGCGTGCGCAACTCGTGACTGGTATCGCGGGTGAAGTCACGCTCGCGCTGGATGTGCTCGCGCATGCGCCGCGCGAGATCGTCAAGCGCGCTACCGAGCTGGCGCGCTTCGGTGCCTTCCGCCGACGAGCGATGCCGCGCGAACGCATCGGCATCGACGCTGCGCGGGTCCCAGCCGGCGACGTCGCGCGCGAGCTGGTTGATCGGCCCCACCAGCCGCGCCGACGCGCGGTAGGTAAACCACGACACCGCGTAGACCGCCAACAGTGCAAGCAATGCCGACAACGCGGCAGTCCAGCGGATCACCCCATCGAGCGCATCGAAGCGCATCACCAGATACAAGCGGCCCTGCACCGTGTCGTCGACCAGCAGACGCGCGCCGCCTTCGGGCAAGTCGTGCATGCCGGACGCAAACGCGCGCAGCGCCGACGGTGGCGGACTGCGTTGCTCCGCGCCGCCGGTTTCATCCTTGCCGACAAAATAGCCGCGCACCGTGGTCGTGCGCGGCAGTGCATAGCCTGGATCGAGCGCACGGCCGGCCCAGTAGTTATCGGCCTCGGCATGCATGCGCTGCGAGACCAGGATTTCCTTGGCGATGGTGCCGGCGACAAACACGCTGATCACGATCGCGAAGCTCGCCGTCACCGCCTGAAGGATGAAGGTGTGACGCAGCTTGCGGGGTAATCCCTGCGGCATGGCTCGACGTACGTCGGATCAGTTCGGCGGCTGTTCGATGTCCGCGATGCGATAGCCGGCGCTCTGTACGGTGTGCAACAGGGTCTTGCCGTAGGGCTTGTCGATGGTCTTGCGCAGGTTGTACAAGTGGCTGCGCAGGGTGTCGGAATCCGGCAGGCCGTTGCCCCAGATCTCGCGCTCGATCTCCTGGCGATTGACCACGCGCGGCGACTCGCGCATCAGGATAGTCAGCAGCCTCAGGCCGATCGGCGACAGCTGCAGTTCGACGCCGCCGCGAGTTGCGCGCAGGCTCGCCGGATCGAGGACGAGATCGGCGACCTTCAGTACTTCCGAGCCCACTTGGCGGCGCTCGCGGCGGATCAGCGCGCGCAGCCGTGCCTCGAGTTCCTGGATCGCGAACGGCTTGGTCAGATAGTCGTCGGCGCCGGCCGACAGACCGGTGAGTTTTTCGTCGAGCGTGTCGCGCGCGGTCAGCATCAGCACGGGGGTGGATTTGCGCGCTTCCTCGCGCAGGCGTTTGCAGACTTCGATGCCGTCTAAGCGCGGCAGCATCAGGTCGAGCACGACTTCGTCATAGGCGTTTTCGGACGCGAGGCTGTAGCCATCGAGACCGTCGGACGCATAGTCGACCTCGAAGCCTTTGCCTTCCAGGTACTCGCCGACCATTTCCGAGATGTTGCGATTGTCTTCGACGATCAGGACCAGACCGCCCGGTTCACTCGACCCACGCATATGAACTCCAGTGTGCTCTTAGGGTGATCTTCAGCTTTGTGAAGAGTGCTGTGAAAGCGGTGGAGGGGCCGTGAAGGGAATCTCTAACAGATTGTTGAAAAACGCACTTCCTATGTGTTTTCAAGTCGCCAGTCCGGTCCATGCCCGGACTGTCTCCCAACGGAGCAAGCGCCCACGCGCTTGCTCCGTTGACGCGACCATCCTTGGCCGCGCTAGCAGGGTGTTTTTCATCACCCTGC
>JBOHYD010000080.1:0-2076 GCA_050737635.1 Luteimonas sp.
GTCGCGTTGTTCCAGGGTCAGGTGCCGATAGCTCATGTGCCACTCCACTTGTCGGTGAAGCGGCGCAGGCTACGGCACCTGATCCGCTTCAATTCAAGGAAATTGCACTTCGCGGTTTAATCCACAGTCTCCAGTAATGACGGTTGCCGTTATCGCGCCAGGTGGTTTACCGGCGTTTGCGGCAGACCAGCAGCACGGTGTCGACACCGGTGGTGCTGATCATGCCCGGACGCACATCCAGCGGCGGCTGCGCTCCGAGCGCGAAGCGCATGATCACCCGGTTGTACCACCACATCGCGCGCTCGCGCCGGTGAACCAGAAACCACATGCCCAGTCGCAGTAGCCATGTCGACGTCGGCTGCATGCCGTGCACGGCGCTGCGCTCGACGGCGAATCCATGTTCGGCAAGCAGGGCCTGCAGCGCAGCAGGCTCGTAGCGTCGGTAGTGGCCGACAAACGCGTCGAACGGCGTCCATGCCGTCATGTGCAGCGGCACCGACAGCAGCAGCGTGGCGTCGGGTTTGCACACGCGCGCAAGTTCGGCGATCGCGGCGGTGTCGTCGGCGATGTGCTCGACGATGTCGAACGCGCAGACCAGATCGAAACTGGCATCGGCAAACGGCAGCGCATCGGCCAGCGCCTGGCTGGCGTGGCCGCCGTGGGCGTGCAACTGGCGCAGTGCCGGCGCGCTGATGTCGACAAACACGCTACCGGCGACCGGCAGGCGCGGACGCAGGCCTGGAGCGAGTTCGAGACGGTTGCCGGCCTGTGCGGTCAGTGCCGCGACCAACGGCCAGGTGTTGAAGCGCGCCGGGTCGACCAGCCGCGCATCGCGCCACAGGCCGTCGTAGAAGCGGCGATTGACCTCGAGCAAGTCGGGCACCGCCGCGGCGGCGGCGCTAGCGCGCGCGTGCGCGACCGATGGCGGCGCGGTCATGCGGATCGCATCGTGGTGTGGCGCATCGTGCAGCCGGCTTCAGCGGATGGCCGCAGAGAGTAACCGGCTGCGGACAATTCAGGCCCGACAGGGCCTCAGGCGACGGTCGGCGCGGCGATGTGCGGTCACAGACGGATCAGGCTGCCCTTGGCGACCACCGGGCCGGTCGGCGAACCGGTCGGCGAACCGCCGGCGGGTTCCAGCGACACCGCAAACACCGCATCGGCGGTAGCGTCGCGGCGGATCCGTTCCGGGATCACCACGCGCTGCGCATGGTCGCGGGCGACCACGCCCAGCGACTTCGGCACGCCGTCGCCGGCGATCAGCCACAGCTCGGGCACGCGGGCGTCTTCGGGCATGAACGCCGGGATCAGCGTGATCACGCCGGTGTCGGCGTCGACGGTGGCGGTGTAGGCCATGGTGCCGTCGTCGTGGCGCAGCGACACCACCATCGCGGCGGCGGCTGGACGCGCCACCGGCGCGACCACGGCGACCGGTGCTGCGATCGGCACCGGAGTCGGCGCGCGGTTGAGGGTGACAAACAGCGCCGCGAGGCTGATCGCGGCGACCGCAATGCCGCCACCGGCCAGCCCGCGCCAGAACCCGAGGCGGTTCCACAGCGATGTGCTCGGAGCAGCAGCGGCGACGGCGGCGCGGCGCTGCGGCAACTCGTGCTGCCACAGCGCGGTGCGGATGCGCGACCACAGCGCGGCCGGCACGTCGACCGGCGCGATCGCTTCGAGCCATGGCGTGAAATACGTCTCCCACGCCGCGACTTGAGCGGCGAACCCAGCGTCGCGCTCAAGCCGGGTGAGCGCATCGCGGTGCGCGTCGGCATCGAGCAGGCCGAGCATGTACTCGGCCGCGATCAAATCGTCGCTGTCGGGGATGTCAGCCATGTCGCTCGGGAGATCGGTATTCATCGCTGCAGGCACGCCTTGAGTTTGATCAGTCCACGCCGGATCCAGCTCTTGACCGTGCCGAGCGGGGTGTCGCTGCGCTCGGCGATCTCCTCGTAGGTGCAGCCTTCGAAAAACGCGGTGTGGATGACGCGGCGTTGCTCGCCGCTGAGTTCGTCGAAGCAGCGGTGCAGGCGACGGCCGTCGTCGCGGGTCACGGCGAAATCGGCGACGCCGATC
>JBOHYD010000081.1:0-2834 GCA_050737635.1 Luteimonas sp.
TCTGCTCCGGCGCGCCTCCACCAAGCACTCGCTGCGTGCGCGGCGCAAGGTGGCGGCATGGAACGATGACTTCCTCGCCAGCCTCGTCACTTCATGAAGGCGCTGTTCACCCGATTGCCCTGGGTCCTGGACCGATAGTCCTTGACACGCCGTACCACGCCGTGATTCCACTATAAATAGAACGCCCGCGGCTACCTACCGCGGGCGCTGTCATCTTTGCCCCTCATTGCCGCGGCCGCGTGCCGCTTCCGGAATCCGTCCCCCGATGGCCAAGAACCTGCTCATCGTCGAATCGCCCGCCAAGGCCAAGACGATCAACAAATACCTCGGCAAGGACTTCCACGTCCTCGCCTCCTACGGCCACGTCCGCGATCTGGTGCCCAAGGAAGGCGCGGTCGATCCGGCCAACGGCTTCGCGATGCGCTACGACCTGATCGAGAAAAACGAGCGCCACGTCGAGGCGATCGCCAAGGCCGCCAAGGCCGCCACCGGCATCTTCCTGGCGACCGACCCGGACCGCGAGGGCGAGGCGATCAGCTGGCACATCGCCGAGATCCTCAAGGAGCGCGGCCTGCTCAAGGGCCGCACCGTGCAGCGCGTGGTGTTCACCGAGATCACCCCGCGTGCGATCAAGGAGGCGATGGCCAAGCCGCGCGACATCGCGTTCGACCTCGTCGATGCGCAGCAGGCGCGCCGCGCGCTCGACTACCTGGTCGGCTTCAACCTGTCGCCGGTGCTGTGGCGCAAGGTGCAGCGCGGCCTGTCCGCCGGCCGCGTGCAGTCGCCGGCGCTGCGCATGATCGTCGAGCGCGAGGAGGAGATCGAAGCCTTCATCGCCCGCGAATACTGGAGCATCGAGGCCGAGTGCGTGCACCCGTCACAGGCGTTCACCGCGCGGCTGGCCAAGCTCGACGGCAAAAAGTTCGAGCAGTTCACGATCACCGACGGCGACACCGCCGAAGACGCGCGCCGGCGCATCGTGGCTGCCGCCAATGGCGCGCTGCACGTCACCGACGTCGGAGCCAAGGAACGCAAGCGCCGGCCGTCGCCGCCGTTCACCACCTCGACATTGCAGCAGGAAGCCTCGCGCAAGCTCGGCTTCACCACCAGCCGCACGATGCGCGTCGCGCAGAAGCTGTACGAGGGCGTCGCGATCGGCGACGAGGGCAGCGTCGGCCTGATCAGCTACATGCGTACCGACTCGGTGAACCTGTCGGTCGATGCGCTGACCGAGCTGCGCGACGTGATCGCGCGCGACTACGGCACCAAAGCGCTGCCGGACAAAGCCAATGTCTACCAGACCAAATCGAAGAACGCGCAGGAGGCCCACGAGGCCGTGCGCCCGACATCCGCCTTGCGCACCCCCGCGCAGGTCGCCAAGTATCTCGACGACGACGGCCGCCGCCTGTACGAACTGATCTGGAAGCGCACCGTGGCCTGCCAGATGGTGCCGGCCACGCTCAATACCGTCAGCGTCGATCTCGCCGCCGGCAACGAGCACAGCTTCCGCGCCAGCGGCACCACGGTGATCGATCCGGGCTTTCTCGCCGTGTACGAGGAAGGCAAGGACAGCAAGACCGACGACGATGCCGACGAGGGCCGCAAATTGCCGCCAATGAAGACCGGCGACCGCATCCCGCTCGACCGCATCCACACCGACCAGCATTTTACCGAGCCGCCGCCGCGGTTTTCGGAAGCGTCATTGGTCAAGACGCTTGAGGAATACGGCATCGGCCGGCCGTCGACGTACGCGTCGATCATCCAGACGCTGCAGTTCCGCAAATACGCCGAGATCGAAAGTCGCCGCTTCCATCCAACCGACGTCGGCCGCGCGGTGTCGAACTTCTTGAGCGGTCACTTCACCCGCTATGTCGACTACGACTTCACCGCCAAACTCGAAGACGAGCTCGACGCGGTGTCGCGCGGCGAGGAGGACTGGGTGCCGCTGATGGAGAAGTTTTGGGGGCCGTTCAAGGAACTCGTCGACGAGAAGACCGAATCGGTCGACCGCAACCAGGCCACCGGCGCGCGCGTGCTCGGCACCGACCCGAAATCCGGCAAGCCGGTCAGCGTGCGTCTCGGCCGCTATGGACCGTATGCCGCGATCGGCAGCACCGCCGAGGATGCCGAGGACAAGCCGACGTTCGCGTCGCTGCGCCCCGGCCAGAGCATGCACACGATTTCGCTCGACGAGGCGATCGACCTGTTCCGCCTGCCGCGCAAGCTCGGTCACGACAACGACGAGGAGGTCAGCGTCGGCATCGGCCGCTTCGGCCCGTTCGCCAAGCGCGGCAGCGTGTACGCCTCGCTGAAGAAGGAGGACGATCCGTACACCATCGACCTCGCGCGCGCCGTCTTCCTGATCGAGGAAAAGGAAGAAATCGCCCGCAACCGCATCATCAAGGAATTCGACGGCAGCGACATCCAGGTGCTCAACGGCCGGTATGGCCCTTACTTGAGCGACGGCAAGCTCAACGGCAAGATTCCGAAGGATCGCGAGCCTGCGGCACTGACCTTCGACGAGGTGGTCAAGCTGATGGAGGAGACCGGCAAGCCGATGCGCAAGGGGTTCGGCAAGAAGACCGCCGCCAAGAAGGCCGCGCCGACCAAGAAAGCCGCCACCAAAAAGCCCGCTCCCGCAACCAAGGCGGCCGGCAAGACGCCCGCAAAGAAGACTGTGCGCAAGAAGGCGGCAAAGAAGACCGTAAAAAATCTCGCCAAGTCCACCGCAAAGAAAACCGCAGCCCAAAAGACCGCCGCGCATGCCGCGCCAGTCGGCGATCACGCGGACGACGACGCACCGTTCTGAACCGGCTCGCGGCATCGCATCGATG
>JBOHYD010000082.1:0-8922 GCA_050737635.1 Luteimonas sp.
GCGCGGAACTGGTTGCGTCTTGCCCAAACCGCGCCGGCACCACGGTGGTTGGGCGCACGGCATCCGGGCCGACCGTGCACGCCGCCAGCAATGCGCTGGCCACGGCGAGGGTGAGTGCGCGCGTCACCATGGCAGCACCGCGCCGAGGTGCGTGAAGCTGCCGCTCGGACCATCGGCATCGAGCAGTGCCATGTGCACGCCGCTTTTTGCGCCGTTGACGACGTCCATGTCGCCGTACGCGTTCATGTCGGTCTTCACCGAGCCCGGATGCACGGCGTTGACCTTGATCGGGGTGTCGCGCAGTTCGTGCGCGAGGTGCACGGTCCAGGCGTTGACCGCGCTCTTCGAGACGTTATAGGCGGGGATCTTGTAATTGTAGATCGGCGATTGCGGGTCGGCGTGCAGCGTCACCGAGCCGAGCAAGCTCGACAGGTTGACGATGCGACCGGCGCTGGACGCGCGCAGCAGCGGCAGAAAGGCATTGGTCACCTCCACCAGCGCAAACAGGTTGGTGTCGAAGGTCGCGCGCCAGGCCTGCAGGGTCTGCTGCGACGGGGTCAGCGTGTCGTTGTCGCGCATGATGCCGGCGTTGTTGACCAGGATGTCGAGACGGCCGTGAGTCTGTTTCACCGCCTCGACGGCGCGGGCGATGCTGGCGGCGTCGGTGACGTCGAGCACGATCGGCTCCACGGCGAGACCGTCGTCGTGCAGCTGCTTCGCGGCGGCTGTGGTCTTGCCCTGGTCGCGTCCGGCGAGCAGCACGTGCGCGCCGGCGGCGGCAAGCTGGCGCGCGGTTTCGAGGCCGATGCCGCGGGTGGCGCCGGTGACGAGAGCGATTTTCCGGGTGGTGTCGGTGGTCATGGCAATGCTCCGTTGTTTGCAAGAATCAGGCGTGAGAAGAAAGTGCAGGTGCGGTCGCGTCGCCATGGCCGGCGGCCGTGCGCGCGCCGCGCGTGACCAGCTTGCGCAGCGCGACGTAGAACACCGGCGTCAGGAACAGCCCGAACACAGTCACGCCGAGCATGCCGGCAAACACGGTGATGCCAGTCGCCGAGCGCACTTCCGCACCGGCGCCGCTCGACAGCACCAGCGGCACGGTGCCGGCGATGAACGCGATCGAGGTCATCACGATCGGGCGCAGGCGCAGCCGGCAGGCCTCCAGCGCGGCCTCCACTATCGCCTTGCCCTGCATCTCCAACTCGCGGGCGAACTCGACGATCAGGATCGCGTTCTTGCACGCCAAGCCCATCAGTACCACCAGGCCGACCTGCACAAAGACATTGTTGTCGCCGCCGGTGAGCTTGACGCCGGCCAGCGCCGATAGCATGCACATCGGCACGATCAGGATCACCGCCAGCGGCAGCGTCCAGCTTTCGTACAGCGCCGCGAGCACCAAAAACGCAAGCAGAATCGCCAGCGGAAACACCACCAGCGCCGCATTGCCCTGGGTGGACTGCTGATAGCTGAGATCGGTCCATTCCAGGCTCATGCCATTGGGCAGCACTTTGGACGACAGCTCGGTCAGCGTCGACAGCGCCTGCGCCGAGGACAGCACGCGCGGGTCGGCCTCGCCGGCGAGGTCGGCGGCCGGATAGCCGTTGTAGCGCAATACTGGATCTGGCCCATAGGTCTGGTGGATCTTCACCATCGAGCCGATCGGCACCATCTCGCCGCGGTCGTTGCGGGTGCGCAGGTTGGCGATGTCCTCGACGCTGTCGCGAAACGGCGCGTCGGCCTGCGCGATGACCTGCCAGGTGCGGCCGAACTGGTTGAAGTCGTTGACGTAGGCCGAGCCCAAATAGGTCTGCAACGTGTCGAACAACTCGGTCAGCGGCACGCCCTGCGCCTTGGCCTTGACGCGATCGACCACGGCGTCGAGCTGCGGCACGTTAGCCTGGTAGCTGCTGATCGGGAAGCCCATGCCCGGGGTCTGCGCGACCGCGCCCTGGAAGGCGCCGACCGCGTTTTGCAGCGCGCCGTAGCCGAGGTTGCCGCGGTCCTCGATGAACATCTGGTAGCCCGAACCGTTGCCGAGGCCGAGGATCGGTGGCGGCATGAAGGCGAAGGTGAAGCCTTCCTGCAGGCTGGCGATCTTCTGGTTGATTTCGGCGTTGATCTCCGCGGCGCTGCGGCTGCGTTCGCTGAACGGCTTGAGCCCGAAGAACACCACCCCGGTGTTGGGGGTGTTGGTGAACTGCAGCGCGTTGAGGCCCGGGAAGGCGACCGAGTTGGCGACGCCTTCGGTGCCCATGGCGAGGTCGCTGACCTTCTTCAGCAGCGCGTCGCTGCGCGCGATCGACGCGCCTTCCGGCAGCTTGACGCCGGCGATCAGATAGAGCTTGTCCTGGATCGGGATGAAGCCGGCCGGCACCAGCCGGAACATCAGCCCGGTCGCGACGAGCAGCACCGCGTAGACCGCGAACACCGCACCGCGACGGCCCAGCGTGCGCGACACCGCGCCCTGGTAGCGCTCGGAGCTGCGCTTGAAGAAACGGTTGAACGGCCGGAACAGCCAACCGAAGCCGCGATCGATCACCCGCGACAGCCGATCCTTGGGCGCGTCGTGCGGCTTGAGCAGCAGTGCGGCCAGCGCCGGCGACAGGGTCAGCGAGTTGATCGCCGAGATCACCGTCGAGATCGCGATGGTCACCGCAAACTGCTTGTAGAACTGGCCGGTCACCCCGGACAGGAACGCCATCGGCACGAACACCGCGCACAGCACCAGCGCGATCGCGATGATCGGGCCGGAGACTTCCTTCATCGCCTGGTGCGCGGCCGCCATCGGCGACAAGCCTTCGGCGATGTTGCGTTCGACGTTTTCTACCACCACGATCGCATCGTCGACAACGATGCCGATCGCCAGCACCAGCCCGAACAGGCTCAGCGTATTGATCGAGAATCCGAGCACGTACAGCGCGGCGAAGGTGCCGACGATCGACACCGGCACCGCGATCAGCGGGATGATCGACGCGCGCCAGGTCTGCAGGAACAGGATCACCACCAGTACCACCAGCACGACCGCTTCCAGCAGCGTGGTCACCACCGCCTTGATCGAATCGCGCACGAAGATCGTGGTGTCGTAGACCGCCTCGTACTTGATTCCTTCCGGGAAACGCTGGGTCATCTCGTCCATGTTGGCGATCACCGCCTTCTGGATCTCGAGAGCGTTGGCGCCAGGTGCCTGGAAGATGGCGATGGCGACGGCTTCCTTGCCGTCGAGCTGCGAACGCAGCGTGTAGTCGCCGGCGCCCAACTCCAGGCGGGCGACATCGGACAGGCGCACAATCTCGCCGTCGGCACCGCTCTCGAGCACGATGTTGCCGAACTCCTCCACCGTGCGCAGGCGGCCCTGGGCATTGATCAGAGTCAGGAAGTCGCTGTTGGGCATCGGTTCGGCACCGAGCTGGCCGGCGGAGACCTGCACGTTCTGTTCGCGCATCGCGCGCAGCACGTCGCCGGCGGTCAGGCCGCGCGAAGCGATCTTGTCGGGATCGAGCCAGGCGCGCATCGCGTAGTCGCCGCCGCCGAAGATCTGCGCATCGCCGACGCCAGGCAGGCGCGCCAGCGCGTCCTTGACGTGCAGGCGCGCGTAGTTGCGCAGGTACAACAAGTCGTACTTGCCGTTCGGCGAGGTCAGGTGCACCACCATCAGGAACACCGGCGACTGCTTCTGCGTGGTCACGCCCTGGCGGCGCACGTCCTCCGGCAGCCGCGCCAGCGCCTGCGCGACCCGGTTCTGCACGCGCACCGCCGCGTCGTCGGCATCGGTGCCGGGACGGAAGGTGATGGTCATCTGCAGCACGCCGTCGGAACCGGCGACCGACTTGAGGTAGATCATGTCCTCGACGCCGTTGATCGCTTCCTCCAGCGGCGTGGCCACCGTCTCGGCGATCACCTTGGGGTTGGCGCCGGGATACACCGTGCGCACCACCACCGAGGGCGGCACCACTTCCGGGTATTCGCTGATCGGCAGGATCGGGATCGCGATCAGGCCGGCGGCGAAGATCACGATCGACAGCACGGCGGCGAAGATCGGGCGGTCGATGAAGAATCTCGAGAAGTCCATGACGGTTCCTTGTGCGACGCGCGGCCGCGTGAAGCCCACGCCGTCGCGGGCGCGGAAGAGAGAGCTCGGGGTGGCGGCGCGCCGTCTCTCTCGCACGGGAAAGGAAGCGAGAGGGAGATCGGCGGCCGCCGGATCAACCGCGGCGCGCGGTGCGCGATGGGGGAGAGATCATCGCGCCGCGCGTCGCGGCGACCGTGGAACTAGGGCCTGGCGGCTGGCGCGTCGGTAGCGGCGACGCGTGCGTTCTGCGGTTGCTGCTTCGGTTGCTGCGCATCGCCGTCCATGGCGGTCTTGGCGCTGTCTTCGGACGACCCGGCCTGGGCCTGCGTGACCGGGCGTTCGTCGTCACCGCGGACGCCTTGAGGGCCTCCGTCAGCGAGTGACGGCTCACCCATCGTCACCGTGCTCGGTTTCACCGGCATGCCCGGAAAGAACACTTTCTGCACACCGCTGACGATCACCCGGTCGCTGACGGCGAGCCCGGACTGCACCACGCGCAGGCCGTCGGCCATGCGTCCGGCCACGATGTCCTTGCGCAGCGCTTTGTTGTCGGGCCCGAGTACGTAGACGTATTTGCGGTCCTGGTCGGTGAGCACGGCCTTGTCGTCGATCAGCAGCGCCGTGGTCGCGTTGCCGCCTTCGAGCTGCACGCGCGCAAACAGACCCGGCGTGAACACCCGGTCCGGATTGGCGAGCACCGCACGCGCGCGGATGGTGCCGGTGGCGGGGTCGACCTGGTTGTCGGTGAAGTCCACGGTACCGACGTGCGGATGACCGCTTTCGTCGGCGAGCCCGACGCGCACGGCATTGCTCGATGCCGCGCGCTTGCCGTCGCGCGTCAGCGCCTGGTAGCGCAGGAACGACTGCTCGTCGCTGTCGAAGTACACATGCACCGGATCCAGCGACACCACCGAGGTCAGCACCGTGGTGTCGGCCTGCGCGAGGTTGCCGGCGGTGATCATCGCGCGGCCGGCGCGGCCGGCGATCGGCGACCGCACCTCGGTGAACTGCAGGTCGAGCCGGGCGCTGGCAACCGCGGCCTCGGCGGCGCGCACGCCGGCATCGCCCTGCGCGCTGGCGGCGTTGCGGCTCTCCAACTCCTCGCGCGAGATCGCTTTCGCCTCGATCAGCGCCTTGGCGCGATCGCCTTGCGCGGTAGCGAGACGAGCCTCGCTGCGCGCACTTTCGAGCTGTGCCTGCGCGCGCGCCAGGGTCGCCTTGTACGGGCGCGGATCGACCGCGAACAGCAGATCGCCTTTCTTCACCTCATCGCCTTCGCGGTACGCAACGCGGTCGACATAGCCGCTGACGCGCGCGCGCAGCTCGACGGTTTCCACTGCCGACACGCGGCCGTTGAAGTCGTCCCATTGGCGTACCTGCTTCGACAGCACCTGAGCGACGCTGACCTCGGGCGGCGGCGGTGCACCGGCGTCGGGAGCGGCCTCGCTGCTGCAGGCGGCAACGAAGGCGGCGATCAGCGCGCTGAGCGCGATCGACGCGACGGGGATGCGGATGCCCGAACGGGCGAATGCTTTGCGGGGGCTCATGGCGATGTTTCCTGGATGCGCGGAGCATTGGCGATCGCGCGCAGCAGATCGCGCGCGTCATGGAGGGAGGTTTGTGCAGTCGCGACGGTGTCGCTATCGGTTTTCTGCGCAGTATTGTCCGGTGTCGGATCGCGGATGCCGTGATCGTCGCCATCGATGTCGTCGTCGCCGATCGCCGCGGGCGCGTCGCGCCCGGGATAGCGCACGATGGCATCGCTGCGTCCGGCGTCGCCGCCGGCCATGCGTACCGCGCGGCGCGCGATCGCCTCCACATGCGGCCATGCGCTGCAGGCATGGCGTGCGTTGTCGTCGGTGCGCAGCGGCGAATCGATGGCCAGCAGCTGCACACGCAGCGGGTAGGCACGCGCTTCTTCGTGCAGCACGCGCGCGAGCATGCGCAGCGCCGCCGCCGCGATCGAACGGTGGCCGTAGCCGGCCCAGGGCCGGTCCGCGCCGGGTCCGCCGATCAGCACATAACCGCCGCGATGGCCGTGTCCGCTGGCGGCTGCCAGCAGCGGCAGCAGATGGCGCGCGGCAAACAGATGCGGCAGCAGATCCTCGTCAAGACGACGGCGCAGTACATCCGCCGGTGCGTCGAGCACGCGACCGCGCTCGAGATCGCCGCAGATCGCCGCGATCGCGCCCGACACCGGACGGCCGAGGTCATGTAGCTGTGCCGCCAGCGCGGCGGCCGCGTCGTCGCTGGTCAGGGTGGCTGTGACCGTGACCACATCGTGGCCGGCATGACACTCACGCAGCGCCGCCAGCGCGACGGGATCGCGGGCGACCGCGATCACTGATCGGCCAACCGCGACCGCGGCTGCGACCATCGCGCTGCCGACACAGCCGGTCGCGTCGAGGACGGCTAGGCTGCCGGAGACTTTTCCGCGCGTCATTGTCCCACCCTGGGGATTTTATCTCCCGCAAACTGGATGACGCGCTGGTCTCGCGGCCGCACCAGCACTGCGTCGACCAACGGCAGCACCAGCATCGTGATGGGCAATGCGAGCAGGCCAGCGAGGCCCCAGGCTTGCCACAACGGGACCGCAAACCATTGATTGAAAACAAAAGAGACCCATACGAGCACGTCCGCCAGCGCAAACACGATCAGCGTGGTACGGAGCAGGGCGTGGCGTGCGGTGGCGCTCATGACGGGGCTCGCGGCTTGAATGTGTCGGAATGCGGCAGACGATAGGCCTGCGGACGGCACTTGATTAGTCGCTGAATCGGGGAATAATCATCCCTACATCGGGCCAATGCCCCGATTGGACCGGAGAACCCGATGGCACGCGATCTCAACGACACGTTGATTTTCGTCAAGGTGGTCGAGCACGGCAGCTTCATCGCCGCGGCCAAGTCGCTGCGCCTGCCCAAGACCACGGTCAGCCGCAAGGTGCAGGACCTGGAAACCCGGCTCGGTGCGCAGCTTCTGCATCGCACCACCCGCAAACTCGGCCTGACCGAGGCCGGCAATATCTACTACGAGCACTGCCAGCGCATCGCACGCGTACTCGACGAGGCCGAGAGCGCGGTCGGCCAGCTGCAAGGCGGGCCGCGCGGCTGGCTGCGCTTTACCGCGCCGTATTCGATGGGCATCACCTGGATCGCGCCGCTGCTCGGCGAGTTCCATGCGCTGCATCCCGAGGTGCGCGTGGAGATGCTGCTCAACAACGAGCCGGTCGATCTGATCGAGCGCGAGATCGACGTCGCGCTGCGCATCGGCGATCTGCCCGACTCCAACCTCGTCGCGCGCCGGCTGGCGCTGTTCCGCACCCAGGTCTATGCCAGTCCGCAGTACATCGCGCGCCACGGCGAGCCGCTGCACCCCCACGACCTGCTGCATCACCGCACCCTGGCGATGCACAAGGCGCGGCGCAACGATCAGTTTTTCTGGACACTCAGCGACGGCGAGAGCAGCCACGACTACCGCATCGATCCGGTGTTGGTGGCCAACGACTACGGCGCGCTCAGCGGCGCGCTGATTTGCGGCGAAGGCCTGCTGCTGGGCAGCGACGTGACCGTCAAAGCACACGCCGAACTCGGCCACGTGCAGCGCGTGCTGGCCGGCTGGACCGGGCCGGACTACGCGCTCAACGCGGTGTTTCCGCGCGGCCAGACCACGTCGCCGAAGGTGCGCGCGTTTGTCGATTTCCTGGTCGACAGGCTCAACTTCGACGCCGACTACATGCAGGTGCTGTGCCCGGACCGCAAACGCTTCTTCGCCTCGCAGCGCACCGGCAAAATGGCCGCCGCCGAGCTCGCAAAGGCGACCGGCAAGGGTGGGCCGGCCGATCCGGCCGCCGAGCATGAAGCCGCGCACGACAACGAGGAGGTCGTGCTGGTGTAGCGCCTGTTACTGATGCGCCGCCATCTCCACCGCCGGCAAAAGCAGCCTCAGATCATTCGCAACTTGTTTCACGAATAGCATGCCCGCTACGCAGGGTGATGGAAAACTACGCACTATTTAGCGGCCCGCTCAGGATGTTGTGCAAAAAGGCGGTGACGATAGGGGTTACCCGCTCGCACCGACCGACATCGGCCGGAATCGTATACCGACATACACCCGATCACGCACCTCGCTTCACCGCAGGCGTCGACAGCCCCAACTTCACCAGCCCCGGTGACTTCGACGAGAAACCGCTGCTTCGTCCAATGAAGGGATTGACGCTGTTACGAGAAGACCGGCTTGCGCCGCTCGCAGAAGGCACGAACCCCCTCGAGACCATCCTGGGCCTGGCTCAGTTCTGCGATATGGCGCGCCTCCCTCTCCATCTGCGATTCGAGCGTATCTGTCGACATCAGCAGCAGCCTTTTCACGGCTCCATGAGCCTGCGCTGGGCCGCGCACGAGTTTGGCCACCAGCGCGCTCACAGTGCTGCGAAGTGCGTCGGGCCGCACCACTTGGTTGACGAGCCCCCAATCAAGTGCCTCCTGCGCCGACAGTACGCGATTGGTGAGATAGAGCTCCGCGGTACGACGTACACCAATCAGGCGAGGTAGAAAATAGGTCGAGCTTCCATCGGGGGACAGCCCGATCTGAGTATATGCACTCGTGAAGGTCGCCGTATCGGTCGCTACGACCAGATCACAGCAGGCCGTCAGACTCAGGCCGGCACCCGCGGCGACGCCATTCACCATACCGATCAATGGGGCGTCCATCCATGCAAAGCGCGAGATCGCGGCGTGAAAGCAGGCCGTCATCTCCTTGACTAAGAGCGCGATATTGCTTGGGTCCGCACCAAATCCCGCCACGTCCCCGCCAGCGCAGAATGCCTTGTCGCCAGCGCCTGTGAGAACAACCGCTCGAAT
>JBOHYD010000083.1:0-3396 GCA_050737635.1 Luteimonas sp.
GGCCAAGGCCGAGCGCCTCGGTCCGCTGGCGCAGTACGCCGAGATCGGTGCGCGCCCGGTGCTCAACGACGACCGTCGGCCACAACCGTTCTTCATCAATCCCGAAGGCGAAGGCGGCGCGCGGGCCGACGTGTTCGACTTCGTGCTGACCAGCGTGCTGCTGACGCCGCGCTTCCAGATGGCGATCGTGCAACCCAAGGGCGGCGGCGTGCCGATACGGCTCAAGTCCGGCGATGCGCCGGACTCGGCGCCGTCGTGGACGCTCGGCGCGATCAGCGCGCGCAGCGCGGTGTTCAACGGCCCGGAGGGCGAGCGCACGCTGGAACTGCGCGTGTTTGACGGCAACGGCGGCGAACCGCCGACCGCGATGTCGGTCACCCCCGGCACCGCGCCACGCCCCGGTCAGCTCCTGCCCAGACTCAGCCGATTGTCCCCGCAACCCGGCGTGCCGCCTGGCCAGATCCCAGCTTCGGCGACGCCGCAGCCGCCAGCCATCAATACCTCCGGCGAGGCCGTGCTGAGCGGCGAGCAGAACGATCTGCAGGCCCAGCAGGCCCAGCAGCAGGTCGAAGCCATCCGTCAGCGCATCAACGCCCGCCGCGCGCAGCTCAGGCAGGAAGCGCAAAACTTCGTTCCGCCGCCCGCCCCGCTCTAACGCCTGCCATCCCCGCGCGTCCGCAACCACCCAGAGTTCACGCATGAATTTCCGCCGATCGATCCACACCTTCCTGCTCGCCACGCTGGTCACCGTGCTTGCGGCCTGCGCGTCGACGCCGACGCCGACGCTGTCGCGCGCACCGGCCGCGGTCGTTGCGCCTGCGCAGCAGCAGGGCACCGCCGGGGCTGCGGACCGCGTCGCCCCCCAGGCGCTGCCCGACGCCGACGCCGACGGTCCGCGCGCGCAGATCCGCCGTGGCAGCGGCCAGACCATCAACCGCGCCGCCGCGGCATCGCCACCGCCGAGCATCGGCGGCAGCAGCGGCGAGGCCAGCTTCAATTTCGAGGGCGAATCCCTGCAGGCCGTGGTCAAGGCGATTCTCGGCGACATGCTCGGCCAGAACTACGTGATCGCCCCCGGCGTGCAGGGCACGGTGACCCTCGCCACGCCCAAGCCGGTCAGCCCGGCGAGCGCACTGGCGCTGCTGGAAATGGTGCTCGGCTGGAACAACGCGCGGATGATCTACGCCGACAGCCGCTACAGCATCGTGCCCGCCGACCAGGCGCTGGCCACCGGCACCGTGCCCACGCGCACCGGCGCCACCGACGGCGTCCGCGGCTTCGAGTCGCGCGTGGTGCCGCTGAAATACATCTCCGCCACCGAGATGGAGAAGGTGCTCAAGCCGTATGCGCGCCCCAACGCCATCGTCAGCGTCGATTCCGGGCGTAACGTCATCACCGTCGCCGGCACCCGCAGCGAACTCGACAACTACCTGCGCACCATCGGCATCTTCGACGTCGACTGGATGTCGAGCATGTCGGTCGGGGTGTTTCCGCTCAAGACCGGCAAGGCCAGCAAGGTCGTCGCCGATCTCGAAAAAGTCTTCGGCGAGCAGAGCAAATCGCCAGTCGCCGGCCTGTTCCGCTTCCTGCCGTTGGACGGCGCCAATGCCGTGCTCGCGATCACCACGCAGCCGGATTACCTCGACGACATCCAGGACTGGATCGAGCGCATCGACGGCGCCGGTGCCGGCGAGCAGCTGTTCACCTACGAGCTCAAGTACATCACCGCCAAGGATCTCGCGACCAACCTCGCCCAGGTCTACGGCGGCAAGAGCAGCGGCGGGTCCGGCGACGCGGAGGATGGCGGCGGTGGGGCGTCGCTGATCCCCGGCGCCAGGGAAGGCTCGATCGACGGCAGCGGCTCCAGCTTCGAGAGCTCGCAGCTCGGCGGCACCGAGAGCGGCGGCCTGGGCGGTAGCAGCGGCAGCGGCAGCGGCAGCAGCACTGGCGGTCTCGGCAGCGGCTCGCTGTCGCTGGGCGCCAGGCAGGGCGGCAATACCACCGTCTCGCTGGAGGTCAACGGCGACAAGGTCGGCGTCGCGGCGGTGGACGAGACCAACTCGCTGATCGTGCGTGCCAGCGGCACCGCATGGCAATCGATCAAGGAAGTGATCGAGAAGCTCGACGTGATGCCGATGCAGGTGCATATCGAGGCGCAGGTGGTGCAGGTGACACTGAGCGGCGCACTGACGTATGGCGTCAACTGGTTCTTCGAGCGGGCAGTAACTGATGCGGGGCTGCCCAACGCCGTGGGTCGCACTACTTGGAGCGGCCTTGCCGGAAACATTAGTGGCACCGCCACCAACGGGGTTCCGGCAGGCTTGGGATGGACTTTCCTAGGTCGCAACGCCGCTGCGATAATCAACGCACTCGATACGGTCACCGATCTCAAGATGCTCGCGACGCCGTCGGTATTCGTGCGCAACAACACCGAGGCGACCTTCAACGTCGGCACCCGCATTCCGATCGAATCGACGTCGATCAATTCGACGTTCGGCGGTACCGGGGCAGTCAGCAATGTGCAGTACATCGATACCGGCACTATCCTCAAGGTAAGGCCGCGCGTGACCAAGGATGGGCTGGTGTTCCTGGACGTTGTGCAGGAAATCAGCTCTGCCGGCGATATCCCGAGCCCCTGCACGACCAACTGCAATCCGCGCATCAGTACGCGGCGCTTGAAGACCGCCGCCGCCGTACAGGACGGCACCACCGTGATCATGGCCGGTTTGATCGACGACACCACGACGCGTGGCTCTAGAGGGTTGCCCGGTCTGAGCCGCATTCCGATCATCGGTGGCCTGTTCGGCCAGCAGAACACTAGTACCACGCGCAACGAGACGATCATCTTCCTGACCCCCACCATCGTCCGCGACCCCAAGGAAGCCATCGACCTTACCGACGAATACAGCCGCCGCTTCCGCGCGATGGAGCCGTTGCAGTCCGTCGAGAAGAAATGACCCAAGTGCGCGCTGCGTCGCATGGCTGAGCCGCCGGTCGTGCTGCTGCCGGTCGGTATCGACGACGATGCGCTCGACGCCTGCCTCGCCGCGCTGGATGTCGCCACGCCGGCCGGCACGCGGGTGTGGCTGGCCGACGACGCGCAGGCTGGGTCGCGCGGTTACGCGATGATCGAGCGCTGGATCGCGCGCACCCAGCTCGAGGCCGACTACACGCGCCGCCCGCATCGCCTCGGTCAGGTCGCGCATCTCGACCAGATGCTCGCCGCCTGCGGCGATGCCGACGTGATCGTGCTGGCACCTGACGCGATGCCGTCACCGGGTTGGTACGCGCAGCTGGTCGCGTGTTTCGCCCGCGACGCCTCGATCGCCACCGCGACGCCGTGGTGCAACGCCGGCGAAACCGCCGACCTTCTCTGCGTTTTGCTCGGTGCCTGGA
>JBOHYD010000084.1:0-7370 GCA_050737635.1 Luteimonas sp.
GGTCAGGGCCGAGCCTGCTGCCGCGGCGCACGCTGTACCGACAGGGTCACGCGGGGGTCCGGTGCCGCCGAGGCCGGCTTACTGGGCGACGGCTGCCGGCACCGGCAATCCGAAAAACGCGCGCGCGGTCGCCGCGGTGGTCGCGGCGGTGATGCTGGCGTCCTCGCCGCGGTCGTGCGCCAGCGCGTGGGCGATGTGGGCGAGATACATCGGCTCGTTGCGGCGATGCGAGGGCGGTGGCTTGACGGTGCGCGGCAGCAGGTAGGGCGCATCGGTCTCGATCATCAGCCGGTTGGCCGGGATGTGCGGCGCCAGTTCGCGCAGATGCTGGCCGCGGCGCTCGTCGCACAGCCAGCCGGTGATGCCGATGTGCCAGTCGCGGTCGAGGCACGCAAACAGCTCCTTGCGGGTGCCGGTGAAGCAGTGCACGACGGCGTTGCCGAGCCGGCCAGCGAAGTTGTTCATCACCGCGACAAAGTCGTCGTGGGCGTCGCGCTGATGCAGAAACAACGGCTTTTGTGTGTCGACGGCGATCTGCAGCTGGCGCTCGAACGCGCGCCGCTGCGCCGGACGCGGCGCGAGATCGCGGAAGTAATCGAGGCCGCATTCGCCGACCGCGACAACGTCATCGTGCGCGATCAGCGCGCGCAGTTCGGCATCGCATTCGTCGCTGTAGTCGCGCGCGTGGTGCGGATGCACGCCGGCGGTGGCAAACAGCACGCCGGGGCGGGTTTTCGCCAAGGCGAGCGCCTTCGGCGAGTGCTCGCGGCTGGCGCCGGTGATGACCAGCTGGGTGACGCCGGCATCGTGCGCGCGTTGCAGCACGGCGTCGCGGTCGGCGTCGAAGGCGTCGTGGCTGAGGTTGGCGCCGATGTCGATGAGGTCCATCGCGAAAGTCTAGCAACCGCGGCAACCGGGCTTGCTGTCGCAGCGGTGGCGGCGGCTGCGACCCAAGTATCAGGGTGACGTCGCAATCGTTGCAGCGACACCGCGATGGTGACGCGCGCGTTGCCGGCTCAATTCGCCAGCTGGCAGCTGGCCGGCCTCGCCGAGGTAAACAGCGCATTCGTCGCCCATTCCGGATGATCGACAAACGGATTGCGGTTGCCTTGGAAGCTGTAGATCACCTCGTCGCGTGCGCGCTCGGCGGCGTCGGGCGGGTCGGCCTGGTGCCAGGCGAGCAGGGTCGACAGCAGGCCCATATAGGCCGGCGACGCCGAGGTGATCACGATCCTGCTGCGGTCGTCGGTGAGTTCGAGGTCGGGCTCGGTCTGTCCGGTGTTCGGGTCGGTGGCGCCCTCGTAGCGGATCGCCATGTACAGCACCGCGCGCGCGATGTCGCCCTTGCGCCGGCCCCAGATCTCGAACGAACCGCCGTTGCCGTCGGGCGACTGCACCCAGTTGGAGTTGCCCGGATACGTGCCGCTGCCGCCACCGCGGCCGTTGTTGACTTCGGTCACGCGCTCGCCGCAGCCGCTGCAGTTGGCATAGGGTCTGTTGCCGCGATCGGAGTTGTAGGTGGTGTCGCTGAGATACAGCATGTGGGTGTCGGTATACGGTGCGTACGGCAGGCCGAGGTTGCCGGTGGCGCTGCCGAAGCCGAGCGAGTTGGGCCAGGTGTGCTCGCGGTTGTAGGTGATGCCGGAACCGGTGCCGGCGCGATCGCTGACCTTGGTATAGCTGCGGTTTCTGTAGACGTCGACGATCTGCCCGGAGGCGTTGGGGTTTTCATCGGCGATCTCGAGGATCGACCAGGTGCTGGTGCCGCTGCCGCTGTACGGGTACACGGTGTGGCCGCGGATGGTCTGGTGCAGCGAGCAGCGCAGCTGCGACGGACTGCTGGAGTTGACGCGGCGGTAGTAGTCGCCGACGCCGCTCGACGTGGCGACGGTGAAGTCGATCGCGGTGTTGCCGCTCGGTCGCTGGCCGCTGCCGTCGACGATGCCTGTCGCGTTGATCGACAGTGTGCAGCTTTCGCCGCCGCGCAGCGCGGCGTTGGTGGAGATCGCGAACGCGCTGCCGCTGCTCGCATGCGACAGCGGCAGCGTGCCCGACAGGCTGCAGTTCAACGCAAACGCGCCGCTCGACAGCGTCACCGGCTCGCTGAAGTTGACCGCAAGATCGCTAGCGGCGGCCACGCCGGTGGCGTTGTCGAGCGGCGTGGTCGCAAGGATGCTCGGCGCGGCATTGCCGCTGTCGCCGAAGCTCTGGCCACTGTTGCAGGCACCGAAACTCTGCGCCGACGACGTCGCCCAGTTGAAGTTGGCGTAGCCACTGCCGGTGCCGCGCAATTGCAGCGACGTGCCCGGCGCGGTGTCGTTGCCTTCGGCGACGGGAAGGTTTTGGCTGCTGCGCCCGGATGCCGGGCCGCCGCTGCCGGTGATCGCGCCTTCGTAGCTGATGAATTGCACCAGTTGTCCGCTGCCGTCGACCAGTGCGATGCCGTCGCTGGCGCCGTTCTGCAGGCCGTTGCTTGCGTAGCTGACGGTCGCGATGCGCACGCTTGCGCCGCACGACACCACGCTGCCGCCAGGCACCGCGGTGCTGGCGTAGCTGGTCGCGCTGCCTGGCGAGCTCGAGCCGTTGTAAAGGGACACGCTGTACGCGCTCAGCGTCTCGCCGGCGGTGGCGACGATCTCGATGCGCTCGCCGGTGTCGCCGCTGGCGGTGGAATCGTCGTAGTGCAGCTCGTTGATGAACACCTCGGCGGCGGCGGCGTGTGCGCAGAGCAGCAGTGCGGCGGCGAGCAGGCCGGTGGGGACGGGACGTGGCGACATGGGTCGGTCCTTGTGCGAGAAGTGCGGAATGCGCGAGCGACGGCGCAACAGCCGCCAATCTAGCCAGTGCAGATGACAGCTGCCATCCGGACCGCACCTTGGCAGGCCCTGCTAGCCTTGTTCTGTGACCGATGACAGCAACTTTCCGATCGCGCCGCTACTGGCGGAGCTGCGCGCGTCGCTTGCCGCGCATCCGCGGCTGGTGCTCGAAGCGCCGCCGGGTGCCGGCAAGACCACCCAGGTGCCGCTGGCATTGCTGCAGGCGCCGTGGCTGGCCGGCAAGAAGATCGTGATGCTCGAACCGCGCCGCGTCGCCGCCCGCGCGGCCGCCGGCTTCATGGCGCGGCAGCTCAACGAGGCGGTCGGCGACACCGTTGGCTACCGCATCCGCTTCGAGAGCCGGGTGTCGGCGCGCACGCGGATCGAAGTGGTCACCGAGGGCATCCTGACGCGGATGCTGCAGGACGATCCGGGCCTGGGCGATGGCACGCCCGACGCGGTCGGCGCGCTGATCTTCGACGAATTCCATGAGCGTCATCTGGCTGGCGATCTCGGCCTCGCACTCACGCTCGACGTGCAGGCCGGGCTGCGCACGGACCTGCGCATCGTGGTGATGTCGGCGACGCTTGACGGCGCGCGTCTGGCGGCGTTTCTCGACGCGCCACGGCTGTCGAGCGCGGGTCGCGCGTATCCGGTCGCGATCGCGTCGTTCGCGGCGCGGCGTGACGAGGCGATCGAGGCGCAGACGCGCCGCGCGATCGGGCATGCGCTCACGGCGCACCCCGGCGACGTGCTGGTGTTTCTGCCCGGACAGCGCGAGATCGCGCGGGTCGAGGCGGCGCTGCAGGCGGCGAGTCGCGATGACGCAGGTGCCGTCGCCGTCCTCAGCCTGCACGGCGATCTGCCGATCGAACGCCAGACCGAGGTGCTGCAGCCCGATCCGCACGGCCGTCGCCGCGTGGTGCTGGCGACCAATGTCGCCGAGAGCAGCGTCACCCTGCCCGGCGTGCGCGTGGTGATCGACAGCGGGCTGGCGCGCGAGCCGCGGGTCGACCCCAACAGCGGGTTTTCGCGACTCGACGTGGTCCGTATCGCACAGGCCTCGGCCGACCAGCGCGCCGGCCGCGCCGGCCGCGTCGCCGACGGCTGGGCCTACCGGCTGTGGCCGGCGGCGCAGCGGCTGGAACCGCAACGGCGGCCGGAGATCGCGCAGACCGACCTTTCAAGTCTGGCGCTCGAACTCGCCGGCTGGGGCAGCGCCGATCTACGCTTTCTCGACCCGCCGCCACCGGGGGCATTGAGCGCCGCGCGCGACCTGCTGCAGCGGCTCGGCGCGCTCGATGCGACGCACGCGATCACCGCGCTCGGCCGGCGCATGCTCGCGCTCGGCGCCCATCCGCGGCTCGCGGCGATGCTGTTGGCGTCGACGCAGGCCGATGAGCAATCGCTGGCCTGCGATCTCGCCGCGCTGATCGAGGCGCGCGATCCGTTGCGGCCGTCGCCGGGCACACCGCGCTCGGACGCCGTGCTCGACCGCTGGCGCGCGCTGGTCGCCTACCGCCGCGGCCGTGCGCCGCGCAGCGTCGACCGCGGCGCACTTGCGGCGATCGACGCCGATCGCAGCGCGCTTGCCGCGATCGACGCTGCGGCCAGGCAGTGGCGCCGCCGTCTGCGCCTCGATCGCGCGCCGCCGTCGGCGCTTCCCGCGCATGCGATCGGCGACCGCCTCGCCCATGCCTTCCCCGACCGCATCGCCTACCGCCACGCCAGCGATGCGCGCCGCTATCAGCTGGCCAACGGCCGCATGGCGCGGCTGTTCGACGACAGCGCGCTGATCGGCGAGCCGTGGCTGGTCGCCAGCGAGCTGCGTTTCGAGGCCAGGGACGCACTGGTGCTGCGCGCCGCGCCGGTCGACGCGCGCCACCTGCGCGATGCGTTTGCCGCGCACTGGTCGGATCGCGACGAGACCCGCTGGGACGCGCCGCGACGGGCGCTGGTCGCCGAGCGCGTGCAGCGCTTCGACGGCATCGTGCTCGATGTGCGCCCGGCTGGCCGCGTCGATCCGCACGCCGCCGCCCAAGCGTTGAGCGACGCGGTGCGCGAGATTGGTCTCGACGCGCTGCCGTGGAGCGAATCATTGACGCAGTGGCGCGCCCGCGTGCGCAGCTTGCGCGCTTGGCTGCCGGCGCTTGGCCTGCCGGACCTGTCGGATGCCGCCTTGCTGGCGACGCTTGATGGCTGGCTGCGGCCGGCTTTCGCCGGACTCGCCCGGCTCGATGCGCTGAGCGCTGATGCCTTCGCCCATGCGCTGATGTCGGTGGTCGACTGGCCGCTGCGCCAACGCATCGACGCACTCGCGCCGACGCGCATCGCGGTGCCGTCGGGCATGCAGCGGCGCATCGACTATGCCGTGCATGACACCGATGCCGATGCCGACGGCGCGCCGGCCTCGCCGGTGCTCGCGGTCAAGTTGCAGGAGCTGTTCGGCCTCGCCGACACCCCGCGCATCGCCGATGGCCGCGTGCCGCTGACGATCCACCTGCTGTCGCCGGCCGGCCGGCCGCTGCAGGTTACCCAGGACCTGCGCGGCTTCTGGGAGCGCACCTATCCCGACGTGCGCCGCGAGATGAAAGGCCGCTACCCTAGGCATCCCTGGCCCGACGACCCATGGAGCGCCGCCGCCACCCACCGCGTCAAGCCGCGCGGAACGTGAGCGACTGCATTCAGCGGGCGGTCGGCAAGCCATCGCCAGGCTCACGCCGGCACAACAGCGCGGCGGGCGACACTGCCGAGCGAATTCATCCACGCAGGACATCACGCAATGAGCAGATTCGACACCATCGCCGGTCGTGTGATCGAAATCGCCGGCGACCTCGGCGACCGCCTCAAGGATCGCGTGCCCGATCGCGCGCTGCAGTGGATCGAGACCGGTGCCGCGCTGGGGGTGTTGAAGAGCAGCGGCCGCATCGCCACCAGGATCGCCCGACGCAATCCGGCGGTGGCGGCGGCGACAGCGGCGGTCACCGTCGCCGGGGTGCTGGTGTATTTGGTCCGTCGCCATCAAAACAAGACCGCCAACGGTGGCGCGATCGAAGGCAAGGCGACCCGTATCGAGGCCCGGCCCGGCACCCGCCGCCCGGCCGCCAAGCGCGCGCGCAAGACCACGGCCAGCTGAGCGCCATCGCGTGCGGCACGTGAACCCCGGCGCAAGCCGAATGCCGGTCAGTTAAGCCGACGGGCATTTTGGATCGGCATCATCGACGCCGGTGGTGCTTTGCTGCGGCGGATCCTTGCGCGACGGCCTGATCATCCCGCCGGTGCGCAGCGCGCCTCCGGTAGTTCGATCACAAAGCGCGCGCCGCCGCCGTCGCGGTCTTCGTACCAGAGCTCGCCGCCGGCGTTGGCGATGATCTGCTTGGCCAGCGACAGGCCGAGTCCGCTCGACAGGCCATTGCTGGGATCCGCCGCGCTCAGCCGCACGAACGGCTTGAACAATTCGCGTTGCCGCGACGGCGCGATCCCCGGGCCGCGATCCTCGACGGTGAGCTGCCAAAATCCCGGTGCGCTGGCGCGCACGGCGAGCTCGACATCGCTGCCCGGTGCGTATTTCATCGCGTTGTTGATCAGGTTTTCGGCCACCTGGCGCAGCACCAGACCGTCGATCGCCACCGGCCGAGTCTGCTCGGGCGCACGCACCAGGCACTGCACGCCGCGACTCTCCAGCTGCAGGCCGTAGCGCCGCGCGAGCCAGTCGAGGGCATCGGGCAGCGACGCGCTGGCGGCGGCGCTGACGGCGCGCGCGGAGGCCTGGTCGGACTGGGTTTCGAGATAGCGGCGGATGTAGCCGATCGCGTCCATCGCACTGTCGTGGATCATCTGCAGATAGTGCGGAACGCGTTCGGGCCGGGGGCCGTTGTTGATCAGGATGTCGCTGGCAAACAGCACGCTGGTCAGCGGGTTCTTGAGATCGTGCGCGACGAGGTTGACCAGCTCCTGGCGTTCGCGCGCGACGCGCTCGAAGCGGTCGCGGGTCAGCTTGAGGCCGACATGCGCGTTGACGCGCGCGAGCAGCTCCTCGGGCATGAACGGTTTGGTGACGTAGTCGACCGCGCCGGCATCGAACGCGCGCAACAGCAACTCGCGGTCCTGCGCGGCAGTCAAAAACACCACCGGCAGGCGCAGCAGTTCGGGGCGCTGCTTGACCTCGGCCAGCAGCTCGAAGCCGTCCATGCCCGGCATCATCATGTCGAGCAGCATCAGGTCCGGCACCTGGTCGGTGGCCATCGCCAGCGCGTCTGCGCCGCTGGCCGCGGTGGTCACCTCATAGCCGTGGCGTGCCAGCAGCGCGCTGACCACGCGCAGATTGGCCGGTCGATCGTCGACCACCAGAATCTTGCCGGCGGTGGGTGCCGCGCTTGTCATGCTGCCCTGCCTTGCTGACGACGCACGCTCCGCGCACGTCCGGGAACTAAACAACCACCGGCTAAAGCCGGTGGGTTTGAATTGCGGACTGAAAGTCCGGATACGCGTCGCCTGAACGACGCGTCCTAGTCCGGCTCCATCTTGAACTCATCGTTTGGCTTCGGCTCAAAG
>JBOHYD010000085.1:0-3470 GCA_050737635.1 Luteimonas sp.
CACCATGCAGTTGCTGCGCTTGATGTTGCCGGTCAGCTTGCGCAGCGCCTGACTCATCAGCCGCGCCTGCAGACCGGGCAGCTGGTCGCCCATCTCGCCTTCGATCTCGGCGCGCGGGGTGAGGGCGGCGACCGAGTCGATTACCACCATGTCGACCGAATTGGAACGCACCAGCATGTCGGCGATTTCCAGCGCTTGCTCGCCGGTGTCGGGCTGCGACACCAGCAGGTCGTCGACGTTGACGCCGAGCCTCGAGGCGTAGGTGGGGTCGAGCGCGTGTTCGGCGTCGATGAACGCCGCGACGCCGCCGAGTTTCTGGCATTGCGCGATCGTCTGCAGGGTCAGCGTGGTCTTGCCCGAGGATTCCGGGCCGTAGACCTCGATCACGCGGCCGCGCGGCAGGCCGCCGATGCCGAGCGCGATGTCGAGCTGCAGCGAGCCGGTTGGAATCACCGGTACGATCTCGGCGACGCGGTCGCCCATGCGGATCACCGCGCCCTTGCCGTACTGCTTCTCGATTTGCGACAGCGCCGCGGCCAGTGCGCGTTTTTTGTTCTCGTCCATCGTGGCGGTCCTCGTCATTGATAGTGGTCGGGTGTTGAAGGAAGTCTGCTCAGACGCGGTCGCACGGGCTGCGACGGGTTTGGTCGCTATCGAAACTAGTTGTCCGCGCGGACAGCCGACATCGGATGACCGGCGCCCTCGCTGTGGGGAAAGTCCGCGCACCGCGTGCGCGTCACCGGTTGGGCCTCACCAGGCCGCAGTACAGGCCTTCGATCGCGAAGTCCTGGTCGGGCGACACCTCGATCGGCGCGTAGTCGGGATTGCGCGGCAGCAGGCGTACGCGGTCGCGGCCGAGCCTGAGCAGCTTGACGGTGATCGCATCGTCGATGCGCGCGACCACGATCTGCCCGGAGCGCGCATCGTTGGTGCGGTGCACGCCGATCAGATCGCCGTCGAAGATGCCTTCGTCGCGCATCGAATCGCCCTTGACCTTGAGCAGGTAGTCCGGCGACGGCGAGAACAACGCGCGGTCCATCAGCAGCACCTGATCGGAACCAATGTCCGCACCGATCGGCAGTCCGGCGGCCACTTGGCCGAGCACCGGCAGCTGCAGCACGTCGTCGTTGATCGCCGCCTGCAGGGCCAGCGACTGCTGCGCGGATTCCGGCGCGCGCAGCACGCGGATGCCGCGCGCGCGGCCTGGCACGCGCTCGATCGCGCCCTCGGCCTCGAGCGCGTCGAGGTGGTACTGCGCGGCGCGCACGCCTTTGAAGCCGAAGGCCTTGGCGATCTCGGCCTGCGACGGCGGCACGCCCTCGGCCTCAATGCGCTCGGCGATCAGGGCGAGGACGGCGTGCTGGGTGTCAGTCAGGCTCATGGTTAGTAGTAATACTACTAACTGACATGAGTGGCAAGCCGGCTTGCTTAATGTCTGCTGTCGGCCATATAGTTGACTTTGTCAACTATATTTCCAGGCAAGCAGCCATGACGACGACCGAGATCGTTCTGAGCCAGGCGGACAGCCCCGAGCTGGTCGCCACCGCGCGTGGCCTGTTCCGCGAATACGCGCAAGCCATCGGCACGGACCTCGAATACCAGGGATTCGCAGCCAAGCTGGCGGCGTTGCCGGCTCCGTACGTCCCGCCCCAGGGCGCGCTGCTCGTTGCGCAGGTCGGTGCCGACGTCGTCGCTTGCGTCGCGCTGAGGGCGCTTGATGCCCGCACCGGCGAGATGAAGCGGCTCTATGTTCGGCCGGCCTACCGCAGCAGTGGCCTGGGCAGGCATCTTGTCGCGGCGGTGATCGGCGCGGCGCGTTCGGCCGGCTACGGCGAACTGCGCCTGGACACGCTACCGAGCATGGCATCGGCGCACGCGCTGTACCGGCGGCTCGGATTCGTCGAAACCGCCGCCTACAACGACACCTATCTGCCGGGCACCCGCTTCTATGCGCTCGCGCTGTGCCGATGAAGAGTGATTCCCGGGCCACGCCCGCCTGGCGGGTCGGGCCGATACAAGTAACCGGAGCATGGCGACGATGGCGAACACGGAACTGACCGAACAGGTCGATGCGCTGCGGGCGTTCAACCGCGACTACACGCAGCGGATCGGCGTGCTGCAGGAGCACCTCGCGGACAGCGCGTTCTCGCTGGCGCAGGCGCGCACGCTGTACGAGCTGGCGCAGCGCTCGGCCGCGACCGCCGGCGAACTGCGCAATGCACTCGGCATCGACGCCGGCTATCTCAGCCGCATCATCCGCGGCTTGGTCGCCGACGGCCTAGTCGCGCGCTCGCCGTCGCCACGCGATGCGCGCAGCCGGCTGCTGGCGCTCACCGCGCAGGGCCGCGCGGCGTTCGCGGAGCTGGACGGTCGTTCGCACGCAGCCAGCCTCGCGCTGCTGGCACCGCTGTCCGACGCCGCGCGCCGCCGCCTGCTGCAGGCCATGCGCACCGTCGAACACGCGCTGTCGCCATCGCTGACACCGTCGGCACCGGGGCTGACGATCCGCACGCATCGGATCGGCGACATCGGCTGGGCGATCGAGCGCCATGCCCGGCTGTACGCCGAGGAATACGCCTGGAACGGCGAATTCGAGGCACTGGTGGCGACGCTGTTCGCGGGTTTCGCCAGCGGCCACGACCCTTTGTTCGAGCGTTGCTGGATCGCGGAGCTGGATGGCGAACGGGTCGGCTGCGTCTTTGTCGTGCGCAACACCGACGATCCGTCGGCCGCGCAGCTGCGCTGCCTGTTGGTCGATCCGCTAGCGCGCGGGCTGGGACTGGGGCTGCGCCTGGTGGAGGAATGCATCGCCTTTGCGCGTGCCGCCGGCTATCCGCGGATGCGGTTGTGGACCAACGATGGACTGGTGTCGGCGCGGCGCATCTATGAGCGCTGCGGTTTCGAGCTGGTCGAGGAATATCGCCATCACAGCTTCGGCCACGATCTGGTCGGACAGGTGTGGAGCAAGGATCTCGCCTGACGCTAGTGTTGTGCTTCGTTTGTTTTGGCGCTTAACCGACGGTTGGCGCGGATGACCTTTTGCAGGATGTCGCGAGCGCTCTCTGGTCCAGATGAAAGGCTTGGGGTGACGGTTGTGGTGAGCGATGTAACCGGCGATGGCCGCGATCAACTCGGACACGCTGGTGAACACGCCACGGCGCAGACGGTTCTCGGAGATGTCGCGGAAGAAGCGCTCGATCATGTTCAACCGGGCAAGCGTTTGCTCTGGCGGTGGAGGAACGGCTCGGTGCCACGGTGCAGGTGGTCAAGCGCAATGCGTTGCACACCTTCGTCGTGCTGCCGCAGCGCTGGGTGGTCGAGCGCTCCTTTGGCTGGCTGGAGAAAGGGTTCTACCCCGAAATCGCGGACGGTTGTGAAAGGGTGGAAAACTTCAAATCTTGCCTAGCGACTCTTCGCCGCATTCTTGGGTTATGGCGCCGCTCAATGTATTCAAACATATCAGTCCTTGC
>JBOHYD010000086.1:0-18643 GCA_050737635.1 Luteimonas sp.
GAACCTATCGGCTATATACCGCCTGCAGAGGCTGAGGCAAACTACTATCGGCAACTCGCCACTCACGCCGTCCCAAGGGCTGCATGACTTAAACCAAACAGCCTCCACGAAATCCGGGGCGGTTCAATGCTGCCGTCAAACGCGCCATCAAGCTCGGTGTCCATTGCATCGAGCACGCCACGCTGATCGAGGCCGATACCGCGCGGATGGCGGCGGATGCCGGGGTCTATGTCGTCCCTACGTTGTCCATCATTGCCTCCCTGGCCCGCCGCGGTAGCGCCCTGGGTTACCCGCCGCAGTCGATCGCGAAGCTGGCTCTGGTCAGAGACGAAGCCGGACCACGGTTACGGCATCTGAAATCGGCGGGAGTCAAGATCGGCTTCGGCACCGACCTGCTGGGGGAACTGGAGGACGACCAGTGCACGGAGTTCGCCTTGCGCAGCGAAGTTTTCACGAACTACGAACTGCTGACCCAGGCGACCTCCATGAACGCGGAGATCATCGGGGCCAAGAACCAGCTCGGGGTGATCAAAGAAGGCGCGTTCGCGGACCTGCTGGTGGTCGATGGCGACCCCTTGGCCGACATTGGCGTGATCGCGCAGAACGGCGCGACCCTGTCGGTCATCATGAAGGGCGGCAGCTTCGTCAAACGGGGGCCGCTCGCTTGATTGAGCGGTGCGGCGTGCCGCGATCGTACCGACGCCGAATCGTTTCACCGAGACTTTGACACCATGACACTCGAAAGATCGTACCCAAACTTCGCCGGCGTCCCGTGGCTGCTCACGATACTGCTCTGGCTTGCGTCGGCAAGCGCATCCCAGGCGGCTGGCGTGGACCGCCCGACTGCATCGGCGACAGGGCCATCGCACGCGTCCGCCGAGGACGCGGCATTGCGCCACGCGCGTGAATTGTTGAAGAAGCACCCTTTGATCGACGGCCACAACGATCTGCCGAACGTGATTCGAGAGAAGGGTAGCCCGCTGCGCGATGTCGAGGCGTACGACCTGAGCAAACGTGCCGCGCACGACACAGATCTTGAAAGGCTCAGGCAAGGTGGGGTCGGCGCCCAGTTCTGGGCCGTGTGGGTGCCGAGCACGGCTGATGTGACCAAACTCGGTGCGGCGCGCATCCAGCTCGAGCAGATCGACATCACGCGCCGGATGATCGAGCGCTACCCTAAGGATCTGCGGTTGGCATTGACGGCAGCCGATATCGAGCGCGCCAATCGCGACGGATATATCGCCTCGCTGCTCGGCATCGAGGGTGGTCATACGCTCGAAAACTCGCTCGGAGCGCTGCGCACCTATTACTGGCTAGGCGTGCGTTACATGACGCTGACCCATTTCAAGGGACACGATTGGGCTGATTCGGCCACCGATCTGCCGAAACATGGCGGCTTGACGCGGTTCGGCCAGGAAGTGGTGCGAGAGATGAATCGGCTGGGCATGCTGGTCGATCTGTCGCACGTGTCGGCCGACACGATGAACGACGTACTCGATATCGCAGAAGCGCCGGTCATCTTCTCGCATTCCAACGCGCGGGCGCTCACCGATATTCCGCGCAATGTCCCGGATCAGGTGCTGCGGCGCGTGCCTGGCAATGGCGGGCTGGTGATGGCTGCCTTCGTTAGTCCCTTCAACGCCAAGGGGCCAGCTTACGACGCGTGGCAGGCCGGCTTTGCCAAGGCCAGCGGCGGGGTCGCGCTGGGAGATGCCAACTATGAGCAGGAACTGGCGAAATATCAGGCGGATCACCCGGAACCCAGGGCGACAATCCAGGACGTGGCCGATCATATCGAGCACCTTCGCAAGGTGGCCGGCGTGGATCACGTGGGCCTCGGCAGTGACTTTTTCGGCGAAGAGATTTTTATGGCCGCCGGGCTGGAGGATACCTCGCGCTATCCGCACTTGCTTGCCGAGCTGATCCGCCGCGGGTGGAGCGACGATGACTTGATCAAGCTTGCTCGCGGCAATCTGTTGCGCGTGCTGAAGTTGGCGGAGCAGGTCGCCGGCCGGCTCCAGCGCGCGCGGCCGGCATCCTACATAACCATTGAAGAACTCGACGGCGGGCGGGACAAGCCTAATCTCTATTAGACACCTGGAGACTTCACTCGATCGAGTCCACTACCTGGGCGGAACAACCTTAAGTCGGTTCGCTATTCCATTGCTCCCCGAACCAGCTTGTATCCACCGCACGCGCAGGTCGCGCTCGCGCAGCCAGGCGTCGAAGACATCGGCAAGCACCAGATCGCCCGCTGCGAGCAGGCGACCGTCGCGGCCGCTGATCAGCGGCAGGCGTTCGCGCTGCCACGGCGGCACGCCAAGTTCCTGCAGCAGATGCTTGAGCGCATGCGAATGGCGGCGGCCGGGCAGCACGATGCGCTCGCCGCCGCGTCGCGAATGAACGACAAATGGTGTCTCCGGCGATGGCGGCGAACGGATTGGTGCGATCGCGTGCGCGTGTGCTGCCGCGGAGCCGTGATCGACGCCCGCAACCGAATTGGTGGCTTGCGGGTACTGATCCCACGCCACGATCGCTAGGCGATCGCCGCTCGGCAGCGCGATCGGCGCGACGCCGTCCCATGCGACGCTGAACTCCGGCGGCAGCGGCCGCCGCACCGCGTCGGCATGCAGCAGATCGCGCCAGCGCCGCACGGCCGCGCCGTGCCAGACGAATGCCGCGCGCGCGTTCGGCGCCTCGCACAGCAGATCGGCTTCGATCAGCTTTACGCCCTGCGCCGGCAGCGGCGGTAGCGCCAGCGCCGCGATCCAGCGCCGCAGCGCGCGCGCGCGGCGCGATCGCAGCAGTGTGCGCAACGCAGTCACGCGCAGGGTATGCGGATCGTCGGTAGCGGCGGAGGCGAGCGCCACGGCATCGCCATCATCGAGCAAGTCCGCGGCGTCCGCGGCCAGTGCCGCGGATCGCGCGAACGACGCATCGGCGTGCGGCCAGCGTTCGTGCAGCAACGGCAGCACGCGATGACGCACGAAATTGCGATCGAAAGCGTCGTCGCGATTGGACGGATCCTCGAGCCAGCGTAGGCCATGTCGCGTCGCGTAGGCCTGCAGCGCAGCGCGCGACTGACCGAGCAGCGGCCGCCACAGTGAACCGCGCGCATACCCACGCCACGGCCGCATCGCGGCGAGGCCGTCGACGCCGGAGCCGCGCAGCGCGCGCAGCAGCAAGGTTTCGGCCTGGTCGTTGCGATGGTGGGCGAGGGCGAGGATCTCGTCGACGGCGAGCGCCTCGGCAAACGCGGCATGACGTGCGACGCGCGCGGCGGCTTCGCGGCCGATGCCAAGCCCCTGCGCAACCTGTACGCGTACCACATCGAGCGGAACGGCGAGCGCATCGCAGACCGCGCGGCAGTGATCGCTCCACGCGTCGGCATCGTCATGCAGGCCGTGATGCACATGCAGCGCGCGTAGGCCGCGCGCGCGCTGCGCCGGGATCGCGGCCAGCCGGTGCAGCAGCACGGTCGAATCGAGGCCGCCGCTGTAGCCGACGCAGACCGGCGCATTACCGGATGGCAGCTCAACATGCAGCTCGATATGCCGTTCGATGGGCAGATCGTCGGGGGTCGACGTGGTGTCGCGCGGGCACATGTGCCGATGGTGCCACGCCACTGCAATGCTGCGGTGCGCTGATGCGACTGCCGGATTGTTGTGCGCCCGCTACAGTGACCGCTTCCCACGCGAGCGCGCGCGCATGAGCCGATTATTCCAGCCGCTGCAGCAGCGCGGCGTGACCCTGAAGAATCGCATCGTGGTATCGCCGATGTGCCAATACTCGGCCACCGATGGCCTGCCAGACGATTGGCACCTCGTGCATCTCGGCAGCCGCGCGGTCGGCGGCGCGGCGGTGGTGTTTACCGAGGCCTGTGCGGTGTCGGCGGAGGGGCGTATTTCGCCGCAGGACGCCGGTATCTGGAACGACGCGCAACGCGACGCCTGGGCGCGGATCGCGTCCTTCATCGCGGCGCGCGGTGCGATTCCGGCGATGCAGCTCGCGCACGCCGGACGCAAGGCCAGCAGCCATGCGCCATGGCGCGGCCACGGCGAGGTAGCGGTGGGCGAGGGCGGCTGGCCGACGTTGGCGCCGTCCGCGCTCGCCTACGACGAGACCTATCCGCTGCCGCGGATGCTCGATGCGGTGGGCATTGCCAAGGTCGTCGACGATTTCCGTGTCGCTGCCGGGCGCGCGCGCGTTGCGGGTTTTCGCATTGCCGAAATCCACGCCGCGCACGGCTACCTGCTGCACCAGTTCCTATCGCCGCTGTCCAACCGGCGCGAGGACGACTACGGCGGCAGCTTCGGCAACCGCGTGCGCCTCGTGCTTGACGTCATCGGCGCGGTGCGTGCGGTCTGGCCCGATGACCTGCCGCTGTGGCTGCGGGTGTCGGCCAGCGACTGGATCGACGGCGGCTGGGATATCGAGCAGAGCGTCGAGCTGTCGCGCCGTGCGTCGGCGCTCGGTGTCGATCTGGTCGACACGTCCAGCGGCGGCCTCGCTCCGCAGCAGCAACTCGGCATCGGGCCGGGTTATCAGGTGCCGTTCGCCGCGCACATCCGTCGCCACGCGGGCATCGCCACCGGCACGGTTGGCCTGATCACCGAGCCCGAGCAGGCCGAACGCATTCTCGCCAACGGTGAAGCCGACGTCGTGCTGCTGGCGCGGGAGTTTCTGCGCGATCCGTATTTCGCCAGGACCGCCGCCAAGGCGCTCGGCGCGGCGCAGCAGACGCCGGAGCAGTATCTGCGGGCGTGGTGAGGCGGTGGGCCGATGCGTTTCGCGGCGTTCCCTGTCGCCGGCTCATGCGGCCTCGTAGGCACCGTAGCCGCGTAGACGCCGGTAGCGATTGTGCAGCAGCGCGTCGATCGGCTGCTGCAACAGCGCATCGAGCTGATTGAGTAACACCGCCTTCAGTCTTATCGCCATTTGCGTCGGATTGCGGTGCGCGCCGCCGATCGGTTCGCGGACCAGCTTGTCGACCAGCCCCAGGCCGAGCAAGCGCTTGGCAGTCAGGCCGAGCTGTTCGGCAGCGTCCTTGGCCTTGTCGGCGGACTTCCATAAAATCGACGCGCAGCCTTCCGGCGAAATCACCGAATAGGTGCTGTATTCGAGCATCACCGTGCGGTCGCCGACGCCGATCGCGAGCGCGCCGCCGGAGCCGCCTTCGCCGATCACCGTGCAGATGATCGGGATGCGCAGCTCGGACATTTCGAGCAGGTTGCGCGCGATCGCCTCGGACTGGCCGCGCTCCTCCGCGCCGATGCCGGGGTAGGCGCCGGGGGTATCGATGAAGGTCAGCAGCGGCAGGCCGAAGCGCTCGGCCATCTTCATCAGCCGCAGCGCCTTTCGGTAGCCTTCCGGACGCGGCATACCGAAGTTGCGGCGTACCTTAGCCTTGGTGTCGCGGCCTTTCTGGTGGCCGATGATCATCACGCTGCGGCCATTGATCCGACCCAGTCCGCCGAGGATCGCGGCGTCGTCGGCATAGGCGCGGTCGCCGGCAAGTTCCTGGAACTCGTCGCAGATCGCGCCGATGTAGTCGTTGGTGTACGGCCGCGCCGGGTGCCGCGCCAGCTGCGACACCTGCCACGGGGTGAGGTCGCGGAAGATCTGCGCGGTGCGCAGGCGCAGCTTGTTCTGCAGGGTGTGCAGCTCGGCGTCGATGTTGATCGCCGGCCCGGCGCTGGCCTGGCGCAGGTCCTGGATCCTCGCGTCGAGGTCGGCGATGGGCTGTTCGAAAGCGAGGTAGTTGGGGTTCATGGGCAGGTTGGGTGCTTGCGATCGGGCAGTCTAGCGTCAGACGAGGAGTGAGTGATGAGAAGTGAGGAGTGAGAGAAAAAGCGCTTTCTCTCGTTTTTCACTCCTCATCACTCACTCCTCGCCCCTATCCCCACGGCCTGTGCCCCATCGTCACCTTCACCGTGCGCACGCCGGGCTGGGCGCGCAGCGCGCCGGCGAGGTCGGCGTCGACGCGCACCGAGCGGTCGCCGTTGAGGTCGAGCGTGCCGGCGGCGCCGCCGGCGAGCAGCAGGTCGTAGCGCAGCGGTGTGGTGCCGGGGCGGTGCGAGGCGAGCAGGCCTTCGATGCGCTCGAGCAGGCCGGGCACGCGCAGGTCGATGCGCAGCGCGAGCCGCTGCGCGCTCTGCGGGCAGACCTGGCGGAAATCCCAGCAGCGCCGCGCGCGCAGCGAAAACCCACCGCTGAACTCGTCCTCGCGCAGACCGCCCTCGACGATCAGGATACGGTCGCGGGTGAGCAGTTGCGCGAATTCGAAATAGGCTTCGGCGAAGAACGCGCATTCGATGCGGCCGCGTCCGTCCTCGAGATGCACGAAGGCCTGCGAGTCGCCGCGCTTGCGCATGCCGACCACCTGGCCGGCGATGATCGCGTTCATCTCCGGCCGCCAGCCGCTGCGCGCGTCCTGCGAGCGCGTCGACCACAGCGTGTCGAGTTGGCTGAGATCGGGTCCGACAAGCGCGGCGAGCTCGTCGCGGTAGGGATCGAGCGGATGACCGCTTAGATAATGGCCGAGGGTCTCGCGCTCGCCGTTGAGCCTCTGCGCGAGTGGCCATTCGCTGGTCTCGGGCAGCACGATGCGCGACGTCAACGCCGGCTCGGCAGAATTGCCCAGAAATGCCGCGCCGAACAGCGACACCTGTCCGGCGTCGCGTTCGCGTGCGAGTTGCTCGCTGGCCTTGATCACTTCCGGCAGCTGCAGCATCAGCGATGCGCGATTGCGGCCGAGCGCGTCCATCGCACCGGCGTTGATCAGTGCCTCCAGCGTGCGTCGGTTCAATTTCGACGACTCCACGCGCTGGCAGAAATCCAGCACGTCGGCGAATACGCCATCGCGCGCGCGCGTGACGGCAATCGCATCGCAGGCCCCATAGCCGACGCCCTTCACCGCGCCTAGGCCATAGCGGATCGTGCGCTCGTCGATGGCTTCGAACAGGTAGCTCGATGCGTTGACGTCCGGCGGCATCACACTCAGCCCGAGCGCGCGCGCCTCGTCGAGAAAGCCGACCACCTTGTCGGTGTTGTCCATGTCCGACGACAGTACAGCGGCCATGAACTCCGCCGGATGGTGCGCCTTCAGCCACGCGGTCTGGTATGCGACCAGCGCATAGGCGGCGGCGTGCGACTTGTTGAAGCCGTAGCCGGCGAATTTTTCCATCAGGTCGAAGATCATCGAGGCCTTGCGCGCATCGACGCCGCGCTCGCCGGCACCGGTCTCGAACTTGGCGCGCTCCTGCGCCATCTTGGCCATGTCCTTCTTGCCCATCGCGCGCCGCAGCAGATCGGCGCCGCCGAGCGAATAGCCGGCCAGCACCTGGGCGATCTGCATCACCTGTTCCTGGTAGACGATCACGCCGTAGGTCGGCTCCAGCACCGGTTCAAGCTTGGGGTGCGGATAGCTGACCTCGGCGCGGCCGTGCTTGCGCTCGATGAAGTCCGGGATCAGGTCCATCGGCCCGGGCCGGTACAGCGACACCAGCGCGATCAGGTCGCCGAAGCGATCGGGTTTGGCGCGCTTGAGCAGCTCGCGCATGCCGCGCGATTCGAACTGGAACACCGCGACGGTGTCGCCGCGCGCAAACAGCTCGTAGGTCTTGGGGTCGTCGAGGGGGAGGGAGGTGATGTCGAGAGGGGCAAGCGGCATGCTCGCCGAATTTGTTTTGTCCGCGAATGACGCGAAATTCGCAAAAGCAGCGCCGCTGCTTTCAGCGCTTTCCTTCGCGCTTTTCGCGTCATTCGCGGACTCGCGCGCTGCTGTTTCGATATTCGGCTGACGCCGCCGGTTGATCGCCTTCACCGCCCAGTCGATGATCGTCAGCGTGCGCAGGCCGAGGAAGTCGAACTTGACCAGGCCCACGGCCTCGACGTCGTCCTTGTCGAACTGGGTGACCGGATTGCGGCCGCGGCCCTCGCCGTCGTGTTCGGCAAACAGCGGGCAGTAGTCGCTCAGCGGTTGCGGCGCGATCACCACGCCGCCGGCGTGCTTGCCGGCGTTGCGGGTCAGGTCCTCGAGTTGCAGCGCAAGGTCGAGCAGGTCGCGGACGTCGTCCTCGTCGGCATAACGCTGGATCAGCTCGCTGCTGGCGAGTTCGCCGTTGCCGCGCGCGGCCTCAGAACGGCCGAGTGCGTCGTCGAGTGACACGCCGAGCGTCAGCGGGATCAGCTTGGCGATGCCGTCGACAAAGCCGTACGGAAACCCGAGCACGCGGCCGACGTCGCGCACCACGGCCTTCGCGGCCATGGTGCCGTAGGTGATGATCTGGCTGACGCGCTCGCGGCCGTACTTGGCAGCGACGTAGTCGATGACCTCGTCGCGGCGGTCCATGCAGAAGTCGATGTCGAAGTCCGGCAGCGACACGCGTTCGGGATTGAGGAAGCGCTCGAACAACAGGTCGTAGGGGATCGGGTCGAGGTCGGTGATACCCATCGCCCACGCCACCAGCGAACCGGCACCCGAGCCGCGCCCCGGACCGACCGGGATGCCGTGATCCTTGGCCCAGTTGATGAAGTCCGCGACGATCAAAAAGTAACCGGGGAAGCCCATCCCGATGATGACCTCGAGCTCGCTCTGCAGGCGCGCGTCGTAGGTCGTGCGCTCGAGGCCGGCGGCGAGCGGATGCTTGTGCAGGCGCCGTTCGAGACCGTCGCGCGCCTCGCTGCGGATCCAACTCCCCAGAGTGTGCTCGCTGGGTACCGGAAACGCCGGCAGGAAGGTCTTGCCGAGCGCGAGTTCGACATTGCAGCGCTGCGCGAGCGCGAGCGCGTTGTCGATCGCGTCGGGGACGTCATCGAACAGCGCCGCCATCTCCTCGGCGGACTTGAGATGCTGCTGCGCGCTGTAGTCGCGCGGACGCCGCGCGTCGTCGAGCACGCGGCCCGACGCAATGCACACCCGCGCCTCGTGGGCGTCGAAACCGTCCTCGGCGAGAAAGCGCACGTCGTTGCTGGCGACCACCGGAATGCCGAGATTGGCCGAGGCATGCAATGCGAAATCGTTGAACGCCGACTCGCCGTCGAGGCCGCAGCGCACCAGTTCGAGATGCAGGCGATCGCCGAAGCTGCGCTGCAGCGCGAGCAACGACTGCTCGGCGGCTTCGTGACGGTTGCCGGTGACAAGCTGTCCGGCTTGCGCATGGCGTCCGGCGAGTACGAACAGGCCGCCGTTGGCTTCCTGCAGCCACTGCGGCCGCACCACCACGCCGTCGTGGCGCTGGCCTTCCATCCACGCCCGCGTCAGCAGTCGCGACAGGGTCAGGTAACCGCCGTGGTCGCGGCACAGCAGGGTTAGCCGCGACGGCGCATCGTTGCCGTCGGCGACGAACACGTCGGCACCGGCGATCGGCTTGATGCCGGCGGCCTCGGCGGCGCGGTAGAACTTGACCAGCGCGAACAGGTTGTTGCGATCGGTGACCGCCACCGCCGGCTGCCCGAGGGCCACGCAGCGCGCGACGAGCTCCGCGATGCGGATCGTCGAATCGGCGAGCGAATACTCGCTGTGCAGGTGCAGATGGGCGAAGCGTGCGGACATCGGAAAACCGGAAGTGCGATTGGCAGGTTAGGGGCCGCGACGGACCGGAACAAGGCTTGACAGCTGTGGCCAGCGCCGCTGCTCGCAATCGCGCGATGCCGTCGTTCAGGCCGACAGCAGCAGGTGCCTGACCGGGGCAAAACTGCGCCGGTGCTGCGGGCAGGGTCCGTGTTCGCGCAGCGCGGCCAGATGCCTGGGGCTGGGGTAGCCCTTGTGGCGATCGAAGCCGTACTGCGGATAGTCGCGATGCAGCGCGCGCATCGCGCGATCGCGCGCGACCTTGGCGAGGATCGATGCGGCCATGATGGCCGCATCGAGCGCGTCGCCGCCGACGATGGCCTCGGCCGGGCAGGGCAGATCGCGCGGCAGACGGTTGCCGTCGATGCGCGCGCGATGAGGCGCGGGATCGAGCGCGCATAGCGCCCGGCGCATGCCGAGCAACGTGGCCTGCAGGATGTTGAGTGCGTCGATCTCGTCGGCCTCGACGAAGACGATGCGGTACGCCAACGCGCGTTCGACGATCAGTGGATACAGCGCCTCGCGGCGTGTTTCGGACAGTTTCTTGGAGTCGTCGAGCCCGGCGATCGGCCGCGCGGGATCGAGGATCACCGCAGCGATACTGACCGGACCGGCAAGCGGACCGCGCCCGGCTTCGTCGACGCCGGCGATGAGTGGCCGGAACTCGGGACGCAGGACAGGGGATTCGGGAAGGGCGCGTTGCGCGATGTTTGCGCTGCGTACCGTTTGCGACTGGATATTTGGCGTTGCGGATGAGTGACGAATCCTCATGGCGTTTTTCCGAGCTCCGAGTCCCGAGTCCCGAGTCCCGGTATTGCGATCAGCCCCGCCACCGCCTGCGCCGCCTGCGCCGAGGCGTCCTGGCGCAACGCGACGTGCAGTTCGCGATAGCGATCGCGCAGTGCGACGATCGCATCGGGTTGGCGAAACCAGCGCAGCACTGCATCGGCGAGGCGCTCGGGCGTGCAGTCGTCCTGCATCAGTTCGGGCACCAGGTCGGCACCGGCGAGCACGTTGGGCAGCGCGTAGCGGTCGACCTTGAGCATGCCCATGCCCTTGACGATGGCATGGGTGAGCGGCGCGATGCGGTAGCCGACCACCATCGGCCGCTTCGCGAGCAGCGCCTCCAGCGTTGCGGTGCCCGATGCGAGCAGCACGACGTCGGCGGCGACCATCGCAGCGCGGGCGTCGCCGTCGAGGACGCGGACGTGTGGAGTCGGGAGTGGCGAGTGGACAAGCAGGGCTTCGATTGCGCGGCGGCAAGCGGCGTTGGCGGCGGGAATGACGGTCTGCAGGCCGGGGGTGCGCTGTGCGACGCGCGCGGCGGCGGCGAAGAAGATCGCGCCGAGGCGGCCGATTTCGCCAAGCCGCGACCCCGGCAACACGGCAAGTACAGGAGCGTCGTCGGTCACGCCGAGCTGCGCGCGCGCGGCGCGGCGATCGGGGTCGAGCGGCATCAGGTCGGCGAGCGGATGGCCGACGAAGCGCGCGTCGACACCGTGTCTGGCATAGATCGCCGGCTCCATCGGAAACAGGCACAGCACGCGGTCGGCGCTGCGGCCGATCGTTGCCGCGCGCTTTTCGCGCCACGCCCATACCGACGGACTGACGTAGTGCACGGTGCGCACGCCGCGGTCCTTCAGCCAGCGCTCGATGCCGAGATTGAAGTCGGGGGCGTCGATGCCGACGAACACATCGGGTTGCCAGTCGAGCAGGCGCTTGCGCAGCGCGCAGCGCAGCTTGAGCAGGCGTGGCAGGTGCGAGAGCACTTCGCTGAGCCCCATCACCGCCAGTTCCTGCGCGTCGTGCCAGGTCGACATGCCCACAGCGCGCATCGCATCGCCGCCGACGCCGGCAAAGACGGCATTCGGAAAGTGCCGGCGCAACTGCTCGATCAGCCCGGCGCCGAGCAGGTCGCCGGAGGCTTCGCCGGCGCACAGCGCCACGCGAAGCATGGCGGCAGCGGGGACTCGGGATTCGGGACTCGGGGAAGATAAAACCTGATCGTCGCGTCCACCGAGCTGGGCGGCGCTTTTGCTTTCCCGAGTCCCGAGTCCCGAGTCCCGAGTCCCGCCGCTCATCGCACTAACGGCCGCTCGCCGCGCTCGATGAACTCCAGCAGCGCGCGTACGTCATCGCTGTCGTGCGCAAGTTCGGCTAGGCGGAGCTTGGCGTCGGCGAGACTGTCGCCGGATACGTACAGCGCCCGATACGCGCGGCGGATGACGGCGATGCGGTTGGCATCGAAGCCACGGCGCTTCAGGCCCTCGCTGTTGATGCCGCGCGGCTTGCCCTGGCCGCTTTCGGCAACCATCACGAACGGCGGCACGTCGCCGCTGACCAGCGCGCCCATGCCGATGAACGCATGCGCGCCGATCCGACAGAACTGATGTATGCCGGCAAAGCCGCTGGTGATCACGTAATCGTCGAGCTCGACATGGCCGGCGAGCGTGGAGTTGTTGGACAGCACGCAGTGGCTGCCGATGCGGCAGTCGTGCGCGACGTGGGTGTAGGCGAGCAACCAGTTGTCGTTGCCGAGCTGCGTCACGCCACCGTCGCCGGTGCCGCGGTTGATGGTGACGAATTCGCGGATCACGTTGCTGTCGCCGATCACCAGTTCGGTGCGCTCGCCGCGGAATTTCTTGTCCTGCGGCTCGCCGCCGATCGCGGCATGGCCGTGAATATGATTGTCGCGACCGATCGCGGTCGGACCGAGCACGCTGCAGTGCGCGCCGATGCGCGTGCCGTCGCCGATGACCACGTCGGCGCCAATCACCGTGAACGCACCGACCTCGACGTTGCTGCCGACCCATGCGGCGGAATCGATCACCGCCGTGGGGTGCACGCCGGTCGCCATGTCAGTCCCGGCCCTTCGAGCACAGTAATTCCGCGTAGGCGACCTGCTCGCCGTCGACGCGCGCGATGCCGGTGTGCAGCATCATGTTGTTGATCGACCGCTTCAGGATCACCTCGAGTTCCAGGATGTCGCCGGGGACGACCATGCGGGTGAACTTGGCGCTCTCGATCTTGACCAGATAGAACGGCTTGCCGTCGGACACATTGCCGCGAGTAAGCTGGAGCAGTACCCCGCCAGTCTGCGCCAGGGCCTCGATCACCAGCACGCCGGGCATCACCGGTTGGTTGGGGAAATGTCCCTGAAAGAACCATTCGTTGATCGATACGTTTTTCAGCGCGATGACCCGCTTGCCGGGCTCGAACTCGGTGATGCGGTCAATCATCAGAAATGGAAAGCGATGCGGCAGCAGCTGCTGGATCGCGATCACGTCCAGCGGCAGGGTGAGAGAAACGGACATCAATCCTCCTTGGTTAGCGCAGCGACCTTGCGGGCCATCGCGTCGATCTGCTTGAAGCGCGCGACGCTCTTGCGCCAGTCGCGGACAGGCGTTGCTGGCATCCCGGAAGAATACTCCCCAGGCTCGGTGATCGACTGGGTCACCAGGCTCATCGCATGGACGACGACGCGGTCGCAGATCTGCAAATGGCCGAGCACGCCGACGCCGCCGCCGATCATGCAGTAACGGCCGATCGTGGCGCTGCCCGCGACCGCGGCCGCGCCGGCCAGTGCGCTGTGCGCGCCGATGTGGACGTTGTGCGCGATTTGGATCTGGTTGTCGAGGCGGACGTCGTGTTCGAGCACGGTGTCCTCGATCGCGCCGCAATCGATGGCGGTATTGACACCGATCTCGGAGTCGTCGCCGACGCGCACGCCACCCTGCTGCGGCACCTTGATCCAGTGCGGCTCGCCGTCACCGCGGCCGTCGCGATCCATGGCCAGCCCAAAGCCGTCGGCGCCGAGCACCGCACCGGGATGAATCAGCACGCGATCGCCAAGCCGCACGCGACGCACCAGGGTGACCCGCGCGATCAGATGGCAGCCGGCGCCGAGCGTGCAGTCGTCGCCGATCACGCAGCCGGCACCGACCACCGTGCCGGCGCCGACGCGCGACCGCGCGCCGATCGCGACAAACGGCCCGATCTCGGCGCTGGGATCGATCACCGCGGAGGCATCGATCACCGCACTGGCGTGGATGCCGGGACGCGGCGCGCGCGGCGGATCGAACAACGCCGCGATCTTCGCGAACGCGACATACGGGTCGGCCGCGATCAGTGCGGTGCCGCGATGGTGTTCGGCATCGTCGGCGCGCAATACCACGATGCTCGCGCCGGATGCGGCGAGCTGGGCACGGTAGTGCGGGTTGGACAGGAAAGCGAGTTGCCTTTCGCGCGCATGTGCGAGCGTGGCGACCGAATCGACCCGCACCTCGGCGTCGCCGCGCACCGTCAGACCGAAGCGGTCGGCCAGCGCTTGCGCGGAATGGCTTGAGGCATCGGGCGGCATCACGGGTCCGTCGCGCAGGATCAGAACGCACCGCCGAAGGTGAACTGCAGGCGCTCGACATCGTCGCCCGGCTGGTCACGCAGCGGCTGCGCATAGCTGATCGAGATCGGGCCGACCGGCGCGCGCCATTGCAGCGCGATGCCCGCCGATGCGCGCAGCTCGCCGGCCTCGACGCTGTCGACATCTCTGAACACGTTGCCGAAATCCACGAACGCCGAGATCCGCGCGGCCGGGCTGTCGAACAGTTTCGGGAAGAACATCTCCAGCGAACCGATCGTCTTCACCGCGCCGCCGATCGACTGCAGGAAGGTGCTGCCGAATGCGGTCTCCTTCGGGCCCAGGGTGTTGTCGCGATAGCCGCGCACCGAGCGCGCGCCGCCGGCGTAGAAGTTCTCGAAGAACGGCAGCCCGCTGGCGGTCGCAAAGCGCGCCTGCGGCAGACTGTCGGAGTCGGTCGGGCTGTCCGGGTCGTAGACGATGCCGGAAAAATCACTGCCGTAGCTGTCGCCGTAGCCGAGCTCGAAGCGGGTGTTGAGGATGAACAGCCGCGACAGCGGCCAGTACTTGGAGAACTCGTAGTTGAGCTTGTAGTACTCGACGGTCGAACCGGGCAGCACGATTTCGGCCGATGTGCGCTGTAGGGTGCCTGCGGTCGGCTGCAGGAAGTCGTTGCGGGTGTCGCGCGCCCAGGACAGTTGCGTGCGCCACGAGTGGAAGGTGCGCTGGCCGATCACGTCGATGTAGTCGACGATGCTGTCCGGCGTGCTGCCGCGGAAGGTGAAGATCTCGTTGCTGTCGATGCCGAACGAGGCGCTGATGGTGTCCGATTCGCTGATCGGGATGCCGAGCACGACGTTGCCGGCGATATTGGTCGACGAGAACTGCGCGGTGTTGAACTCGGAGTTGTCGAACTCGCTGTAGGTCAGGTTGTAGCCGAGCGACAGGCCGCCATCGGTGAAGTAGGGATTGAGGAACGAGAACGCGTACTGCGACAGGTAGAGGTTGCGTTGCGCCTCGACCGACACGCGGTTGCCGCTGCCTAGGAAGTTGTTCTGCGACAGCTGGATCGAGGTGGTGATGCCGCTGAGCTGCGAATAGCCGAGGCCCAACACGAAACTGCCGGAGGTGGTTTCCGTGACGTTGAACACCACATCGACCTGGTCGCTGGTGCCGGCGACCGGCTTGTTCTCGACCTCGATGCTGCCGGACTCGAAATAGCCCAGCCGTTGCAGGCGCACCTTGGAGCGGTCGATCGCGGCCTGCGAATACCAGCTGCCCTCGAACTGGCGCATTTCGCGGCGCATCACCTCGTCGGAGGTGCGCGTGTTGCCCTTGAAATCGATGTGGCGCACGTTGACGCGCGGGCCGGGCACCACCTGCAGGTTGATCGCGACGGTGCGGTTCTCGCGGTCGATGTCCGGGACCGGATTGACCTGCGCGAACGCGTAACCGACATTGCTGAGCGTCGCGGTGATCGCGTCGGAGGTGTATTCGAGCACCGCGCGCGAAAAGGTCTGGTCCTTCTTGACCAGCACCAGTTTTTCGATGTCTTCCTTGGGCAGGATGGTATCGCCGGTGACGGTGACGTCGGAGATCTTGTAGATCTCGCCCTCAATCAGGCCCATGGTCAGGAACATGTCGCGGCGGTCGGGGCTGATCGCGACCTGGGTGCTGTCGACGCTGAAGTCGACATAGCCACGATCGAGATAGTAATTGTTGAGTTTCTCGAGATCGCCGGAAAGTTTTTCGCGCGAGTACTGGTCGTCGCGGCGGTACCAGCTCAGCCAGTTGGACTCGGCCGATTCCCACGCATCGGTGACGTCTTTCTGCTCGTACTTCTCGTTGCCGATCAGGTTGATGTGGCGAATCTTGGCGGCCTTGCCTTCCTTGACGTTGATGGTGACATCCACGCGGTTGCGGTCGAGATTGCTGACTGTCGGGGTGATTTCGACGTTGTACTTGCCGCGGTTGGTGTACTGCCGCGTGAGCTCCTGGGTGGTGCGGTCGAGGCTCAGGCGGTCGAAAGTCTCGCCCTCGGCGAGGCCGACGGCGGACAGGCCCTTGGTCAGGTCCTCGGTCTTGATGTCCTTGTTGCCGCTGAGGGTGAGCTTGTTGATCGCCGGACGTTCGCTGACGGTGATGACGAGGATGTCGCCCTGCTGGGCGATGCCGACATCTTCGAAGAAACCGGTCTTATACAGCGCACGGATCGCCTGCGCGACGCGGCGCTGGTCGACGGTGTCGCCGCGTTCGATCGGCAGGTAGGTGAACACGGTGCCGGCACCGATGCGCTGCAGGCCGTCGACGCGGATATCGCTGACGGTGAAGCTGTTGGCCGCTGGCGGCACGGGTGCCGGGGACGGTGCAAAGCCGAAGGCGGCGTTCGGATCGACGGCCTGCTGGGCCAGTGCCGGGCCGGCAACGGCCGAGGCGAGGGCGAGGGCGAGCAAGCGGCGTGCAGGGGTACGCGTCATCGGCGACATCAATTCAGGATCCAGAGGTGAGATGCCGGGCCAGCGCAGGCGCGGCGATGGCGGCGGTCAGGGTGAGGCATCTAGCGTACGAAGTTGTTCAAGATGTCGTTGTAGAACGCCAGGCCCATCAGGCTGGCCAGTAGCGCGAGGCCGACATACTGCCCGGCCGCCATCGCACGCTCGCTTGCCGGACTGCCTTTGACCAACTCGATAAAGTAATACAACAGGTGACCGCCGTCCAAGAGCGGGATCGGCAGCAGGTTCAGGATGCCGAGGCTCAGCGACAGCGTCGCGAGGATGGTCAGGTACCAGGCGAGCCCTTGTTTTGCGGAATCGTTGGCGACGCGCGCGATAGTAATTGGGCCAGAAACGGAGTTGCGCACGGAAATCTGCCCGGTGAACACGCGGCCGACCATTCCAAAGAGCTGCGTCGTCTGATAACGCATCTCGCGCAGCGCGACGGGTACCGCCTGCAGCGGTCCGTAGCGCTCGACGGCGTCCCTGGCCGGCAACTCGCCGCGCGGCGGCGGCTCTATGCCGAACGCCCAGAACGTGCGGCCATCGCGTGTGGTCAAGCGCGGCGTGATCGGCAGCGCGAAACGATTGCCGTCGCGCTCGACTTCGACCATGCCCTCGTTGCCCCTGCGCCCAAGCACCTCGACCAGCGTGCCGATGTCGTCGAACGCGGCCACCGCCTGGCCGTCGATCGCGGTGATACGGTCGCCCTCGGCGAGTACGCCCCAGGCGGCGCTGTCCGGAGTGACTCGGCCAACCACCGGCGGCCGCAACGCGTAACGCGGCATCATGCCGGTGGAGAACAGCAGTTCGCGTTCGTCGATGCCCTGCGGCAGCCGGGACAGTCGCAGCAGGCGTTCGCGCGGCTGGCCGTCGGCATCGCGCACCTGCAGGGTCACGTCGCTGCGATCGAGCGCCGACGGCAGCAGCGCCATCTGCATCCCGCCCCAGGTTGGCGTGGCGCGGTCGCCGACCATCAGCACGGTATCGCCGCGCTTGAGGCCGGCTTGCGCGGCGATGCCACCGACGTGGCCGATCACCGGCGCGTAGTCGGGCCGGCCGACCACAAACATCGCCCACAGCAGCGCCACGCACAGGATCAGGTTGGCGATCGGCCCGGCAGCGACGATGGCGATGCGTTGCCACACCGATTTGCGGTTGAACGCCTGCGCGGCTTCGGCCGGTGCGACAGTGCCCTCGCGCTCGTCGAGCATCTTGACGTAGCCGCCGAGCGGGATCGCAGCGACCGCGAACTCGGTGCCATGACGATCCACTCGCGACCACAGCGGCGTGCCGAAGCCGACCGAGAAACGCAGCACCTTGACGCCGTTACGGCGCGCGACCCAGTAATGGCCGAACTCGTGAAACGTCACCAGCACGCCCAAGCTGACGATCAGCCACCAGACCGAACCCAGGAACGTCATCATGCTGGCTGGCTCATGCGCGTGGTACTCGTTCGGAAGGGCTCATGGCGCGGCGTGGGCGGACAGCGCCGAGATGACGTGCGCTCTGGCACGGCGGTCGGCGTCGAGCAGCGCGTCGAGCGAGTTGGCGCAGACCTCGGGCACGGCTGCGAGCGCGTCTTCGACCAGTGAAGATATCGCCAGGAAACCCACTCGGCCCTGAAGAAACGCTGAAACCGCGATTTCGTTGCTGGCATTGAGTACCGCCGGTGCGCTGCCGCCGGCAGCCAGCGCCTGATAGGCCAGGCGCAGACACGGAAACGCGTCGGTGTCCGCGGCCTCGAATTCGAGCCTCGGATGCGCGAGCAGATCCAGGCCGGCGACGCCGGAATCGATGCGCTGCGGCCACGCGAAGCCGATGGCCAGCGCGGTGCGCATGTCCGGCAGGCCGAGCTGGGCGAGCGTCGAGCCGTCGACGAACTCGACCAGCGAATGCACCAGACTCTGCGGATGCACCAGCACGTCGATGCGCGCACCAGGCAGGCCAAACAGGTGGTGCGCCTCGATGACTTCGAGGCCCTTGTTCATCAGCGTCGCCGAATCGATGGTGATCTTCGGTCCCATCCGCCACGTCGGGTGCTGCAGCGCCCGCTCCGGCGACATCGCGGCCATCTCCTCCGCCGGCGTATCCACAAACGGCCCGCCCGATGCCGTCAAGAGAATCCGCGCCACTTCCTCCGCCCGCGAGCCCCGCAGGCACTGCAGGATCGCCGAATGCTCGCTGTCGATCGGGAGCACCGCCCCACCCCCGGCGCGC
>JBOHYD010000087.1:0-9509 GCA_050737635.1 Luteimonas sp.
TTGGCGTCCTTGTAGACACCCTTCACGCGCAGCGCCAGTCCATCCAGGTCCGGCGTCACCGTGAAGCTTGTACCCTCGGCGCGCGATAGTTCTCCTGCGGCGAACGCGGTGATGTCAGTGAAGATCCCGGTGCCCGTAGCCCGTTCGACCTGCCAGAAATAGGACATGCCCCCGGTGATGACGCCGTCCGTGGCCGTGTTGTTCGCGTCGCTCACATTGGCGCCCGAGACGGTCAGCACCTGGCCCACGGCCGGTGTGAAGTCGCTGAGCATCAGCGCGCCCACCGGGGCGGCATTGAGCCCTGACAGGACCACCGACTGGTCGGCGAACTGCAGCCGCTCGATATGGGCCAGGTGGTCCGTTCCGTCTCTGGCGGCGACGTTGTCGGTCACGGTGATGATGTCGTCACTGAAGTCGGTCGGCGTGCCGTTGTCGTTGACGGCGACCGTGTAGTCGGCCAGATTGCCCGTGTACACCGCGGTGTCAAAGTCGGGGCCAGGGGCGCTCAGGAGCTCCCGCACAATCTGGAGCTGGCCGGGGTTCCAGACCCCGTTCAGCATGTTGTGCATCAGGGTCGGGTCGGTCATGCTGTCGGCGGTGTAGATCTCGCCGCCGGTCGGCAGCCCCGTGACGGGATCGAAGCCGGCACGTACGCTGATGCGCACGTTCAGCCAGAGGTCGCCGTCGATCAGGTCGTCGCCGCCGCGCCCTTCGAGGATGTCGCCGCCAGCGCCGCCGAGGAGAATGTTGCCCCCGTCAAAGAAGGTCACAGTCGGTGCCAGGGGCGTCCCGAGCATGCTGTTGAGGAAGCCCTGCATGCCGTTGATCAGCGCGACATTGGTGAGCACGCTGCCCTGACGGCCGGCGACGGCCAGCGTGGCCGCTGTGGAGTTATCACCCTGCAGGACGTCGGCGTGCGCGGAGCCCGACAGGCCTTCCACGATGTCGAAACGCGCCAGGGCCGATGCGCCGGAGCCCGGCACCGGCGGCTGATCGAAGAAGCGATTGGCGAGGTCGATGGTCACGCCCATCGCATCGTTCTTGAAGTCGGCCCAGTCGTAACCGGAGCCACCGATGTAGCGGTCGCCCAGGCCGGCGCTGCCGATCATGATGTCGTCACCGCCTTCGGCGTTGAACTTGTCGTTCTCGCCGCGGCCGATGAAGACGTCGTTGCCGGCGATCGGGTCGTTGCCGAACGGGTCGAAGTTGTCGCCAGGCGCGCCGTCGGAGGTGCCGGCCTCGATCCAGTCGTCGCCTTCGTTGCCGATGTCCTGCTCATTGGCCTTGCTGCCCAGGATGAAGTCGTTGCCCGGGCCACCGAAGGCTTCCGAGCTGTCCTCACCGGTGATGATGAAGTCCTGGCCGAAGCCGCCGAGGATCAGGTTGATGCCGTTACCGCCCTGGATGACGTCGTTGCCGTCGCCACCCTGGATGTTGTCATCGCCGCCCTTGTCGGTGATGATGTCGTGGCCGTCGCCGCCGCGGATGTTGTCGTTGCCGTAGCCGCCCTCCAGCCGGTCATTGCCGCCATCGCCCCAGATCGTGTCGTCGCCGTCGCCGCCGATGATGATGTCATCACCGGCGGTGCCGCCGAGCACGACATGGTCTTCGCCGGTGTACTGCAGGTAGTTGGTGTCGGGGCCCGGGGTGGCCGGGTTGTCGCGAATCACCAGGGACGTGAGCAGGATACCGCCGACGGGATCGGACCTGGGTGCAGCGATGTCGTCAAACGTCCCCAGCATGCCGTCCGGACCGGGCAGGGTCACGTTCGCGTTGAACTGTTTCGTCGGGTCGACCTCGAGGGTCCAGGTCGGCGTCGTGAAGACAAGGGCCGGGAGGTGGGTCGCATCGGTGTTCGCCATGATCAGTTTGGCGAACGAGTTGTTCTCCAGCTCGGTGTTGAAGTTGAGCCCCGCGGTGCGGTCCAGGTAGTAGAAGCGGTCGCCGTCCTGCAGCTTCTCGAGCTGGTTCTCGAACACGAAGTTGAAGGTCGAGCCCAGCATGCCGCCAAACGGCATTTTTTCCTCGGCCAGGCCGCCGATCCAGAGGTCGATGGTGCCAAGACCGGTGGTCGTGACACCGTCCAGATCCGTGGGACGGCCCGCATTGTTCGCCCAGGCGCCGGTGCTGTTCAGGAAGTCGAGCCGGTCGGCCGGCTCGCCTGGGCCACCGAACACGATGGCCGTGGCCGCGGCGCGCTTGCCCGCCAGCGTCGTGGCGCTCGTGATGGTGTCGTGCGTGCCATAGGCGGCGATGAAGTTGATCAGCGATTCCGGGTGTTTGAGGTGCTGCACCAGGTCGGCCCAGCTGGTGTAGGGCTTGAGGTTGCTGTCGCCAGTCGCGGTGTAGAACTCACGGCGCGCCGCGTTCAGGGACGGAATGCCGGTGTCGCGGCCACGCGTCAGGTTGATGGTCGTCAGGTCCAGCGGCAAGCCCAGCAGGTTGTTGCGCAGCGCCTCGGTCACGAACTCGTCGATCTCGTTGCCGACCTGGCGCGTGATACCGCGCACGATGGCGCCGGTGGCCTGCTCCGGCGTGGGGCCGCTGGCGGCAAACGCCAGCGGATTCAGGAAGGCCGCGATCAGACCGATTTGCTGATCGGGCTGTGACGGGTCGTTGCCGACGACGTTGAAGTTGGGATCGAACCTGTCCACCGTCTCCAGCAGCATCGAGTGGCCGAAGCGATACACCGTGTGCGCGAACTCGGCGACGATCGCCGCATCGATTTCGACATCGTAGACCTGGGTGGGCGCAAAGAAGGGGTCAACCATCGGCTGAATGGTGCGCGCAAACTCTTCGAACACCAGGTGCTGGTACTGCATCTCGGTGCCGAACTTGGCCGCCTGGAACAGGCGCTCGCCGTTCCAGTCAAGGGTCGACGGGTCGGCGGGAACGGCCGTGACGGGCGTCAGCAGCCACTGGTTCAGGAACGACACGTCGCCGGTCGCCGTTGTCGCAAGCACCACCGCCTTGGTGTGGTCGACGAGGCGGTTGTGCTCGGAGTGGAAGATCGAGTGGACGGCGGTCAGGCCGATGTTCTCGTTGACGCGGCCGTCGCCGGCGATGTAGTGCGCGTTGAGCAACGCGCTGTCGTAGGCGGCCGGATTGAGGTCATCCGCAGTCCTGGGGATGCCGTCGGCGCCACCGCCTGCAGTGAAGACCGGCACCGCCGCGTGCGCGATGTCGATCAGGAACTGATGGCCGGTGCGCACGGCGGTGGCCAGGCTGATCGGGGCCAGCGGATTGCCTTCGATGACCACGTCGTCGGCGGTGTTGGGAATGCCGTCAGGGCCGAGTCCAGTGATGACCTGCGGGAAGCCGTTCGGGCCTTTGATGAAGTTGCCATAAGCGTCGGTACGCAGCAGCGGCACGTTGTCGAAGTCGGCATCGGTGAGGTTGATGCCCAAGAGGTCACGCGCCTGCGCCTTCACGACGGCCCAGGTGGCCATGCCGCCGATGGGCGTATCGGCATTGGCCCCGGTGCCACCGAAATGGCCGTCGGCGCCCAGATCGCGGTTGACGATCAGCTTGCCGGTGGCCACCGGGTCGCCGGCGGCGTTGAACTCGTAGGCGCGCAGGAACACCTGGTGCGAGGGGTGCGAGGTATAGGTCTGGTTCTGGTCGACGAACGGCGAGGTGGTGTTGGACTGCTCGTGAATGTCGTCGTCCGTGCCCAGGATGCCGTCGGGGCCGGGCAGATTGGTCGCGCGTGTCAGCACCATGAAGTTCGGTGCACCCGGAGCCGTGCTGAACAGCGGGTCATCGGGCTGCAGCGGGATAAACACCGTGCCATTGCCGCCCTTGGTCACCAGGTCCAGGCCGTGGTCGAAGAACTGGCCGAAGAAGGTCATCCACTGGTTGAACGGCGCGGACAGGCCCGCGTCGGGTGTCACGTTCGGGAAAAAGAAGACATCCTTATCGTCGCCAGTCCCGAAAACGCCATCCAGGCCAGGGCTCTTGACGATCTGTACGCCATCTTTCAGCACATCGTCGTTGCCGGGAGTACCAAAGGGAATACCAAAATCCAGAACACCATTCAGGCCGGGATCGACGGCGTTGGCATAGGCCGACGGGTTGTTGGCCGTCTGGTCAACGAGCAGGTTGCTGATGGTGCGCGGCTGCGCGTCGAACACGTTTCCGCTGGTTTGCGCATACGAGGTCGGCGTGCCGGCCCCCGGGAAGCCGGCCGGCGTCACGTCCGCATCACGGAACACGGGCGTCGTCAGTCGTGGGAAAACCGTGTCAGCGGCGCCGAAACTGCTCTGTCCCTGCACCAGGTTGTTGAGCGATCCATCGACCGTGCGCAGACCGAACGGCGTCCGCACGTTCGGCAGCAGGGAGAGCAGACTCTCACCGGCCGCATTCCTTTCCGCAACGACGATCTGGTCAAGAATGAACTGAAGATCGGATTGAATGTAGTGCACACCGGCGCTGCTGACATTCGATCCGTCAGGCAGAGGGGTTACCACCGTGGGTGGCACGACGGGGCCGGCCGCAACCGCTGCGGTGGGCGCAGAGTACACCTGCTCCAGAACGCCATGGTCATCCTCATAGACGGCCCTGACGCGCAGCGCCAGCCCGGCGAGGTCGGGCGTGACCCTGAAGTTGGCGCCGTCCGCGCTCTGAAAGGCGAGCGCGCCACGCGGCAGGACGACAATGTCCTTGAAGATGCCCGAACCCGCGGCTGTTTCAACCTGCCAGAAGATACTGTTGGGCCCGTCGATCAGGCCTGTCGGATTGGCTCCGCTCACGTTGTCCCCGTCGGTTACGCCGGCGATCGACACCCTCAGCAACTGACCCGAGGTCGGCGTGGTGTCCGGCGTGCTGGTCGCGGCGTCGAGGATGGCCAGCTGGCCGACCGGCTCGATGTTGACCCCGGTCACCAGGACGACCACGCCCGTACTGTCCGCCGCTGTCAGAGCGGCCGGATCGGGGGCGAATTGCAGCCGTTCCATATGGGTCAGACGGTCAGTCCCGTCCCGGCCGGCGACGCTGTCGGTGACGGTGACGATGTCATTGGCGCCGATATTGAGCGGTAAGTGGGGATCGACGACGATGCCGTTGACGGCAATCGTGTAATCCGCCAGATGGCCGGAGAAGTTGGCGGTGTCGAAACCGCTGGCACCATCCAGGATTTCGCGGACGGCGACCAGCTGGCCGGGGTTGTAGGTCCGGTTGAGCATCAGCGGGATCATGGGAACCATGCTGTCGAAGCTGGCGATTTCGGGCCCGGTGCCGTCAACATTCTGGCGCACGCTGATGCGCACGTTCAACCACTTGTCGCCGTCGATCAGGTCGTCGCCGCCGCGCCCTTCGATGACATCGCTGCCACTGCCGCCAAGGATGATGTTGCCCGAGCCGAACCGATCGTCGGCCGTGTTTGGAAGGCCGTCCGGGCCGAAACCAGCGGCGCCAAGGAACGCCCGCAGACCGCTGATGAGGTCGATGTTGGTGAGCACGTTGCCCGTGGCGGTGACGCCCGCGAGCAAGGCCGCGTCGGCGTTGTCACCATGCAGGACATCGTTGAAGGCCGATCCCGACAGACCTTCCACCTCCGCAAAGCGGTCAAGAATGGAATTGGCTGAGGGCGCCACCGGCTGGAAAACCCCGGCAGAGATCCCGTGCCCTGCCGCCAGGGCGGGAAGGAACAGGTCGGCGGTCACGCCGAACCGATCGTTCTTGTAGGTGACCCAGTCAAAGCCGGAGTTGCCATCCATCTTGTCCTGGGCGTCGCTGCCGACGAAGATATCGTCGCCACCCTCACCGATGAATTCATCGAATCCGCCGCCACCGAGGAAGATGTCGTTGCCGATCACATCGTCCAACCCGAGGGGGCTGAAATTGTCGCCAGGCGCGCCATCCTGGGTGCCCATCTCGATCCAGTCGTCGCCCTCGTTACCCGTTGCAGGACCGTTGACCTTGGCGCCCAGGATGAAGTCGTTGCCAGTGCCGCCGAAGATCTCCGAAATGTCTTCGTTGGTGATGATGAAATCTTGGCCGGGGCCTGCAAGGATCAGGTTGAAGCCCGCGATGGTCGAGTTGCCGGCCTGGATGACGTCGTTGCCGGCGCCGCCATGAATGACGTCGTCACCCCCCATGTCCTGGATGATGTCGTCGCCGTCACCGCCGAAGATTTCGTCGTTACCGTAGCCCCCCTCGAGGTAATCATCGCCGGCGTCGCCCCAGAGCGTGTCGTCGCCGTCGCCGCCGATCAGAATGTCATTGCCGGCGGTGCCGCCAAGCACGATATGGTCCTCGCCCGTGTACTGCAGATAGTTGGTGTCGGGGCCGACGGTGGCGGGGTTGTCGCGAATCACCAGCGGCGTGACCTCGACGCCGTTGATCATGATGCCGCCGGTCGGATCGGCGCGGCCGTCCACACCCAGGCCGGTGTGTTGCTTCGTCGGGTCGACCTCGAGGGTCCAGGTCGGCGTCGAGAAGATGGCGGCCGGCAGATGGGTCGCATCAGAGTTGAGCATGACCAACTGGGAGAACGAGTTGTTCTCGAGTTCGGTGCCGAAGTTCAGCCCCGCGGTGCGGGACAGGTAGTAGAAGCGGTCGCCGTCCTGCAGGGCCTCGAGCTGGGTCTCGAACACGAAGTTGAAGGTCGAGCCGAGCATGCCGCCGAACGGCATCTTTTCTTCGGCCAGGCCGCCGATCCAGAAGTCGATGGTGCCGAGACCGGTGGTCGTGACACCGTCCAGGTCCTTGGGATGGGTCGCGCTGCTGTTGGCCCATTCACCGGTGCTGTTGAGGAAGTCGAGGCGATCGGCCGGCGCGGTGGCGCCGCCGAACACGATATCCATGGCCGCCGCGCGCTTGGCCGCCAGCGTGGTGGCGCTCGTGATGGTGGAGTGCGTGCCATAGGCGGCGATGAAGTTGATCAGCGATTCCGGGTGTTTGAGGTTTTGCACCAGGTCGGCCCAGCTGGTGTAGGGCTTGAGCTGGCTGTCCTGGGTCATGTCGTAGAAGGTGCGGCGCGCCGCGTTCAGGGACGGAATGCCGGTGTCGCGGCCGCGTGCCAGGTTGATGGTCGTCAGGTCCAGCGGCAGGCCGAGCAGGTTGTTGCGCAGTGCCTCGGTCACGAACTCGTCGATCTCGTTGCCGACCTGGCGCGTCAAGCCGCGCACGATGGCGCCGGTGGCCTGCTCCGGCGTGGGGCCACTGGCCGCAAACGCGAGCGGATTCAGGAAGGCCGCGATCAGGCCGATCTGGTTGGCGTCGCCATTGACCAGATTGAAGTTGGGATCGAACCGGTCCACGGTCTCCAGCAGCATCGAATGGCCGAAGCGATACACCGTGTGCGCAAATTCGGCGACGATCGCCGAGTCGATCGTGGTGTCATGGCCGGCCGGCGCAAGAAACGCGTCGATGTTCGGCTGAATGGTGCGCGCGAACTCCTCGAACACAAGGTGCTGGTACTGCATCTCGGTGCCGAACTTGGCGGCCTGGAACAGGCGCTCGCCGTCCCATTGCAGCGCGGCTCCTGGAGCGGGAACCGACGCCACGTCGACGAGAAGCCATTCGTTCAGGAAGGCGACCGCCGCTGCCTGCGTGGCCCCGCCCGCGAGCAGCTGCGCGGCATCGCTGAGAAGCGTGCTCTTCGTCTGCTCGACCAGGCGGTTGTGCTCGGAGTGGAAGATCGAGTGGACGGTGGTCAGGCCGATGTTCTCGTTGACGCGGCCGTCGCCGGCGATGTAGTGGGCATCGAGCAGCTCGTTGTCGTAGAAGCCCGCGGCCACCGGGCCGCCGGCGACGCTGTCGGCATCGGGCAGCAGCGCCGCGCCGGTGCTGCTCACCGGCACGGCGTTGTGCGCGACGTCGATGAGGAACTGGTGGCCGGTGCGCACGGCGTTGGTGAGGTCAATCGGCGCCAGCGGATTGCCCTCGACGAGCACGTCATCGGCGGTGCCGGCAAGGCCGTCGGCGCCCTTCATCACGACCTGCGGGAAACCGTTCGGGCCCTTGATGAAGTTGCCGTAGGGGTCGGTCGCGAGCAGCGGCACGTTGTCGAAATCGGCATCGGTCAGGTTGATGCCCAGGATGTCGCGCGCCTGCGCCTTCACGACGGCCCAGGTGGCCATGCCGCCGATCGGGGTGTCATCGCCCGTGCCGAATTTGCCATCGGCGCCCAGATTGCGATTCACGATCAGCGACCCGGTGGCCACCGGCGCCAGGTGTACAGCCGGACCCGGATCAGAATCGCGAAACTCGTAGGCGCGCAGGAACACCTGGTGCGAGGGGTGCGAGGTATAGGTCTGGTTCTGGTCGACGAACGGCGAGGTGGTGTTGGACTGCTCGTGGATGTCGTCGGCCGTGCCCAGCATGCCGTCGGGGCCGGGCAGGTTGGTCGCGCGCGTCAGCACCATGAAGTTCGGTGCACCCGGAGCCGTGCTGAAAAGCGGGTCATCGGGCTGCAGCGGGATGAACACCGTGCCGCTGCCGCCCTTGGTCACCAGGTCCAGGCCATGGTCGAAGAACTGGCCGAAGAAGGTCATCCATTGGTTGAATGGTGCGGACAGGCCCGCGTCGGGCGTCACGTTCGGGATAAAGTTCACCAGCTTGTCGTCAGCCGTGCCAAACACGCCATCCAGGCCGGGGCTGGTGACGAGCGAGGATCCCGGGGTCTGCGCCGCGGCCGCGACCGCCGACGGGTTGTTGGCCGTCTGGTCGACGAGCAGGTTGCTGATGATGCGCGGCTGCGCGTCGAACACGAACCCGCTGGTTTGCGCATAGGAGGTCGGCGTGCCGGCCCCCGGGAAGCCGGCCGGAACCGGGTCCGCCGTGCGGAAGATCGGATCGGTCAGGCGCGGGAAGACCGTGTCGGCGGCGCCGAACAGCGATTGATCCATCACCAGGTTGTTGAACGATCCGTCGATCGTGCGCATGCCAAACGGCACTTGCACGTTCGGCAACAGGGAGCGCAGGTCTGCACCGTGCGCGTGTGCTTCCGAGATCTTGATTTGCGCAAGAATGAATTCCAGATCGCTCTTGATGAATGAGGCCATTTTTCTTCCCCTTGAAGTTGCTCAGTTGAAATTGCCACCCTCGAACAATTTGCTGGTCACTTTCCGTCTGGATGGGATGGAACGGAGGGACGTTCTGCGGCCTCGGCCGCGGTGATGGCCGAGGTGTTGGGACCCACAGGGATGAGCTTCGGATGGCCCTGTGAGTGATTGCCGGCGGGCGCGATGCCAGTCGCACCATTGCCTGGTTTTTCGAGTTGCGAGCCTAGGCTCGGGGGCGATTGTTGCGAGGCCTTGTTCGGGCCTGGTTTGGCTGCTACCGAATGCAGGAGGTAGGCCAATGCAGCGAGCACCAAAGGCAGGACGGCACACCCGATAAACACCAGAAACAGGATCAAGGCTTTGGGTGAGGGGAGAATTCTGGAGGGCAATGAAATCTTCATGGGAGCCTCCACATTTGGCTAGGCCGACCAGGCAGTCGTTAACCAGCCCGGGCAAGACCTCGTTGACCGGTGTCTTGCCTATCGCATTGGCAAGCCGCTT
>JBOHYD010000088.1:0-8808 GCA_050737635.1 Luteimonas sp.
GAGCGCATCCTCCATGCGTGAGCAGGGATCGCAGGAGTCGGTGCCTTCGAGCAGTGCGCCGCCGATGCGGAAGCGGCAGCCTTTCAAGGCGATCAGCGGGATTCCCGATACGACGAGGTTGCGACGCAGAGTTTCCGGCGCAATCGCGGCGTGGCCGGCGAGCAGCGCGATCGCCGGCAGGTGTTCGGCCTGCAGCAGGGTCACGCCACGCTTGCCGCTGCTGCTGCTGCCTGCGGACACCTTGTAGCGATCGCCAACCAGACCGACGCCGATCACCGCATCGGCTGTGCCCACCATTTGCATCGCTACGTCGCGCGCCGGCCGCAGGCCGATCCATTCGACGCGTCCGGCGCGCGGAAATTGCGACATCACACGATACAGCTCGGAGTTTGGCGCAGGCATCGGCATCTGCGAATGCTAGCATCACAGCTGGCTTTCGAGACCTGCCGCCGTGCGTATCGACCTGCTGCCTTACGCATCGACGCTCGATCAGCGATCACTGTCGCAGGTCGACATGGTGGTGATCCACTGCACCGAGTTGCCCGATCTGGCGATGGCGCGGGCGTTCGGCGAACGCGTGCTGTACCCGGCATCGGGCACCGGCAACAGCGGCCACTGGTACGTCGACCGCGACGGCGACAGCGTGCAGTACGTGCCGCACGATCGCATCGCCCACCACGTGCGCAACTACAACACGCGCAGCATCGGCATTGAGCTGGTCAACAGCGGGCGCTGGCCGCACTGGCTGGATTCGCGGCACCAGGCGATGGACGCGCCGTATCCGCAACCGCAGATCGATGCCTTGGTGGCATTGCTGCGGGTGCTGCAGGCGCAGTTGCCGGCGCTGCGCTTCATCGCCGGGCACGATGATCTCGATGCTGACGAAGTCGCCGCGAGCGACGACGCCTCGCTGCGGGTGCGCCGCAAGCGCGATCCCGGACCGCTGTTCCCATGGGCGCGCGTGCAGGCGCACATCGACCTACAACGCTTGCCTTCGTAGGAGCGCTCCATGGGCGCGATGCTTTGCGTGATGGGTCTGTCCCCGTGGGTCGCTCCCAGACGAGCAGGGCGTCGACCACGCGGCCGTATAATCGCGCCATGCCCGACGCCACCCCGCCGTCCGCCACCTCCGAACTGATTGACCTGCTGTCGCTGGAGCGGCTCGAGGACAATCTGTTTCGCGGCCAAAGCCGCGACATCGGCACCAAATACGTGTTCGGCGGCCAGGTGCTCGGACAGGCGCTGTCGGCGGCGCAGGCGACGATGGATTCAGCCGGCGCGCCGCGCGCGGCGCATTCGCTGCACGCGTATTTCCTGCGCGCCGGCGACATCGAGCATCCGATCATCTTTGATGTCGACCGTACCCGCGACGGCGGCACGTTCTCGGTGCGCCGGGTCAGCGCGATCCAGCACGGTCAGGTGATCTTCTTCTGCGCGGCGTCGTTCCACGAGGCCGAGACCGGCGGCGAGCACCAGCTGTCGATGCCCGAGGTGCCCGCGCCTACCGACCTCGCGCCGGCCGAACCGCTGGCACCTGAGGCGCTGGCGAAACTGCCGCCGAAGGTGCAGCGCTGGCTGAGCCGGATGAATCCGTTCGAGTTCCGCCACGTCTATCCACGCGACGAGCTGAACCCGCCGAAGCGTCCGCCCTACCAGCAGGTCTGGTTTCGCCTCGGCGAGCGTGTTGGCGACGCGCCGGAGCTGCATCGCGCACTGCTCGCCTACGCGTCCGATTTCCACCTGCTCGGCACCACCACCTTTCCGCACGGCATCAGCTACTACCAGCCCAATGTGCAGATGGCTTCGCTCGACCACGCGCTATGGTTTCACCGTCCGTTTCGCGCCGACGATTGGCTGCTGTACGCGATTGACAGCCCCAGCGCGCAGGGCGCGCGCGGGCTCGCGCGCGGACAGATTTTCGATCGCAGCGGGCAGTTGGTCGCCAGCACCGCGCAGGAAGGTCTGGTGCGCGTCACCGCCCACGCACCGGCGTCGCCTGCCATGGTCAAGGAGTAAGCGATGCGGCAGGTGTTCACCAGTGCGCGCCTCGAAAATGTCGAGTCGGTGGCGGAATTTCTCAACGATGCCGGCATCGCCACCAAAATCACCAACGGCCGCTCGTTCCGCAGTGCGATCCGCGGCAATTTCAGCTACCGCGACGATGCCGCGAAGTTTCCGGCGGTGTGGATCGTGTACTCCGAGGATCAACCGCGCGCGCGCGCGATGCTGCGCGACGCCGGCCTGATGGACTCCAGCCGCAATGCCCCCGGCAGCGATCTGGCAATGAGCTTTCGCGGCACCAATCCGGATCCGCGCGAGCGTGTGCCCGGCGACGGCGTGTTTGATCACGCCCGCCAACGCCGCGCGTTGCGTATCAAACTCGGCCTGCTGATCCTGATCGCAGCGGTGGTGATGCTGGCACTCGTTACGCGCGGGCCGTCGACAAGCACGCCGTTGGCGCTGACCGCAGCGCCGGCCGCAAAGATCGCCAACATCGCCCAGCTGCCGGTACGCGGCGGCGCCGACGTGCCGGCGTCACTGGCGCTGGCGGTGCTGCGCGGCGAAGTGCCGACCGACGCCGGTGCCGTCGCCTGTGTTGCGGTCGATGGCAGCGACGCCGCCGCCGCGCTGCTCGCCGCACTGCCATCGACGCCGGCCCGCGTCGTGCCGGTGTCGCAGTGTCCCGAACGCACGCCGAACCCGAAATCGCTGCCGTTGATCCTCGCGATCGGCACCTATACCGCCGGCCCATCAGGCGCCGGCACGGTCGCGTTCCAGCGTCGGCGCCTCGGCGGACTGGTGATCACCCAGTCCTTCAGCGTGCGCCCCGAAGGCGACGGCTGGCGGGTGATCCAGCTGCTCGACACCAAGCCGCCGCCACCCACCGTCAACTGACGGCCGTCGATCATCACCAGTCCACCGGCTACGGCCACGTCGATCCTCAGCATCGATGCAATCGCCGCGCCAACACTATTGGCAAGGAACGCGCGCATCAAGACCACCTCGCGCACCCATCGACGTTAGTCGCGTCATATCCGGCCGTCACCGTCATGCCGGTGCCGATCGAGGTATTGCACGATCCGCCGACCGCCATCTGCATCAACCGGATTGATTCGAGCGGCGGCTCCACGCCGCCGCCACCGGCTTGCATGACAACCCTCAGCGCCGCGCCGGCGGACGCAGCTCGTCGCGGCTCAGGAATCCATCCCGGTCGTCATCGTTCCAGTTGAAGCGCTTGGCCAGACGCGGCATCTTTTCATCGACCTCGACGCGGCTCAGCTTGCCGTCGCGATTGAGGTCGGCTTCGGCAAACTTGCCGTCGGAGCGCGCGCGCATCTCGGCCTCGCGCGCTGGCCGCTGCGTCGCGTTGTAGCTGCGCAGCTCGCTGCGCACGACATAGCCGTCTTTGTTGAGGTCCATCGCGGCGAACTTCTCGGCCATGCGCCCCTTGCCCGCCGCCTCGGTTTGGCTGATGCGGCCATCGCCGTCGGCGTCGAGTTTTTCGGTGCCGCCATGATGCTTGCCGCCACGTCCGTGGTGACCGCGCTTTGGCAGCTCGGACTGGCTCAGGCGGCCATCCTTGTCGGTATCCATCTGCTCGAAGTTCTGCGCTAGGCGCGGCGACTGCGCGGCTTCGCTGCGCTCAATGACACCATCGCCGTTGGCATCGATCCGGCTGCGGCCGGCATCAGCCTGGGCGGCGACCGCGGCACCTACGCCGAGCGTGGCGAGCGACAGCAGCACGGCGGTAAACAGATTGCGAGGTTGCATGAGATCTTCTCCGTTCGCGCAGCACCATGCCGCGGTTGCGAGGAAAAACGCCGCAAGCCCGATCCGGTTGACACGCACAGCGTTGCGTTCAGCCGAGGCAGCGGTGCGGGGGTCGCAGCCGCTGCGATCCGCGGCGGTATGCTGGCGGCGTGAGCACTTCCGCCCTCCCGCATCCGTCGCCTGCGCTGAGCACGCCCGCACGCGCGGTATCGATACTCGGTCATTCCGTGCTGCTAATCGCGCTCGCCGGGTGGCTTGCCAGCGCGGTATTCGTGGCACCGACACCGGCGAGGCACGCTTGAGCATGCGCGAGGTCGAGAATCTGCGGCTGTTTCACACCGGCGAACATGCCTGCGGCTACTGGCCCGAGCGCGCCGCGCGCGATCTGGTGCTGGACCCGCGCGATCCGAGGCTGCCCGAGCTGTACCCGCTCGCCCTCGATTGCGGCTTCCGCCGCTCCGGCGACATCGTCTACCGTCCGCACTGTCACCGCTGCCGCGCCTGCGTCGCGGTGCGCGTGCCGGTCGATGCTTTCGCCGCCAATCGCAGCCAGCGCCGCTGCGCCGCGCGCAACGCCGATATCGACGCGCGCGTGCTGCCGGCCGAGCGCAACGACGAGCGTTATGCCCTGTATCGGCGCTACCTCGGCACGCGCCACGTCGGCGGCGGCATGGACGATCACGGTACGGCGGAGTTCGACCAGTTTCTGATCGGTCGCTGGGCAACCGGGCGGTTTCTGGAGCTGCGCCTGCACGGTCAGCTGGTCGCGGTCGCGGCCACCGATCTCGTCGCTGATGCGCTGTCGGCGGTGTACACCTTTTACGACCCCGACCCCGACCTCGCCGCGCGCGGACTCGGCACGCTGGCGATCCTGCGCCAGATCGAGTGGGCGCAGCGCGACGGCCGTCGCCATCTGTATCTCGGCTACTGGATTTCCAGACACGCAAAGATGGACTACAAACGCCACTTCCGCCCGATCGAAGGCTTCGACGGCCGCAGCTGGCAGCCGCTGACCGGCGATGGCGCGTGATGCACAGCGCGATCATCGACCTGCCCTACCCCGCGCGTGCCGCCGTCAGATCAGCAGCAGCGGCGTGTTCTGGCCAGCAGCCGGCGCAAACGATCACGATCTTGTCGACACCAGCGACCATCACCTCGTCTGGCGACGACCGGCACGATCCCGCGTAGAGTGGGCTTCAGCCCAGCATCGGCCGCGTACGGATCATGCAAGCCCATGCAACCAGCGCCGATCTTGCGCGGCGCTCGGTGGCCCCAAGGCCCGCTCTACACGCCAGCCACTGGCGAAGGCGTCGCATCCGTATCCTCATCTGCCTCCGCTTGCGCGGTCGCCGCCCGCCGCGCAAACCCGAAGCTGTCATCGCTGTGGGTCGATACCACCATGCGCACCATGCCGGTGGGGATCATCAGTTCGAGCGTCATCTCGCGGCCATCGGCGGCGTGGCCGAGCAGCGTCATCTCCACGAACGCACCGCCAGTGTCGATGGCGTTGCACAGCAGATGCGGCTCGCCGCCAGTTTGCGTATCGCCTTGCGCGCTGCGCTGCTGCAGGTAAGGCTTGATCGCGTCGCCGAGCACCTCCAGCGCCTGCGGAAACAGGAATACCGCGTAGCCATTGCTGTCGTTCATGCCGTGCACTGCCTATCGATCGCGCGGGACATCATTGCAGTTCTACGCTCAGCGCCATATAGCCGCGCCGCGTTCCGGCATGCTCAGCCTGTCCATAGTCAAATCGAATCAAGCCACAATGGTCAACCTATTCGGCAAGTACACCGGTACCGTCAAGGACAACGACCTGCGCTTGAGCAACCGTTTCTGCACCGCGGAAAAGGTCAGTCAGCGCGTTCGACCAGTTGCGCTCGCTGGAATTGGCGGCGCAGCCGTGGCCGGAGGACTACGCTGACGCCATGAAACTCACGCCCACCGTGCTGCGCAATACCGCCGACATCGAACTCTGGCCCGCACACCTGCTGCGCGCGCGCAGCAGTCGCGATGCCCGCGCGCTCGCCCGTGCGCAGCACGTGTTGCGGCGCAAATCCGACGGCGCCTACCTTGCCGCCGACCTACCCGAGGGCCTGCTGCCGCTGGTGACGCGACTGATGCACGAAGCCGGCATCGACGACGCGCTCGACGCACTCGACAATACCGCGTCGTCGCGCGTGCATGCCGCATCGTATACGACGCTATCGCTGCATCGCCTGCACGAGCACCTCGATGCGCTCGGCATCGATGCCAGCGACTACGAGCAACGCACCAGCCTGACGCTCACCGCCGAGCCTTCAGCGCTCGCGTTCGCGGGTCGCGATCGCTTCCATCGGCCACTGTGGCTGCGCACCGACGCTGCGCGTGCGTGGCAACGGATGCAGCATGCCGCGCATGCCGACGGCATCGTGCTCGACGCGATTTCCGGTTACCGCAGTCACGATTACCAGCAACGCATCTTCGATCGCAAGCTTGATCGCGGTGACACGCTTGATGCGATCCTGCGCGTCAACGCCGCGCCGGGGTTTTCCGAGCACCACTCCGGCCGCGCACTCGACATCGGCACGCCCGGCGAGCCGCCGGCCGAAGCCTCGTTCGAGGCGACACCTGCCTTTGCGTGGCTGCGCAAACACGCCGACACCCATGGCTTCACGATGAGCTACCCGCGCGATAACCCACACGGCATCGTCTTCGAACCCTGGCATTGGGCTTACCGCAGCGCCGGATGAGCGCGCTCAATCCTTGCGGTCGAGCGGGGCTAAGCACACCGCTGGTGCCGCGATTGAGCGCGTGCCTATAGATCTGCGTGGTTGCGACATCAGCCGCCGGCGCGAGACGGTACGCAACAGCTACCCGCCCGAGCGCGAGATCCTGACTGCGATCGGCGCGCTGCCAGTCGAGGTGCCCAAGGTGCGCGATCGATCGGGCCAGGGCCACGTGTTCCGGTCGGAGCTGGTGCTGCGTTACGTGCGCAAGGCGGCCTCGGTCGAGGCGGTGCTGCCTTGGCTGTGTAGCTCTGCTGTAGCGGGTCGGCCGATCGGATGCCGCGGCGATCGAGGAAGGCTTCCGCAAATCGACCCCGCGCTGTGGTGAGGTGCTGCTGCACCCGAAGGGGCGCGGCCTGCAAGCGCCGCCGCAACTGGCCCTGGCCGAGGTCTATCCGCACACCCACGAGCAGCGCTGCGGGGTGCACAAGACCGCGAGCGTGCTCAACCGATTGCCCAAGAGCGCGCACCCCAAGGCCAAGGCCGACTTGCACGCAATATCATGCCGTAGCACAAACGCAACGGCTTCGAGTGCATGGCGAAGGTCATCACCGGCGTGCGCTTTCGCGACGGTATCGAACGTGCGCGATGATTCATCCGCTCAGACCCACTTGGTCGCCGCCTGACCGATCACGTCCGTACATCAGATTCGGATATTTCTCCGACTTTCGTCGATCTGAGCAGACCATCACACTTATCGCTGTGTCCAGACCAGCGCAGCCATCTTTGCGCCGTGTACTATCTAGCGTACAGGTGTGATTTGGCGTTTAGGCACTTACGTCACACCTTCATTGGCAACACTCGCACAACTCCATCAAGGATGGATATCGCAGGCCTCTATTATTCCGGGGTGGCGAGCCTCGATAAAGAGGACCAATGGAATTGGAAATTCGACGAAAATTTTGACGGCGTGTGTTTGCTGGAAGTCGACAACTCCGTTTGATCGAAGCCGCCCAGAAGTTTGGTTACTTACCGGAGATAAGATTCATGAAAAATAAGAAAAGTTCGATGAAAAGGCTTGCCTCCCTCGGCTTGTATGCGGCGATCGGTGCCGTGTTGTTAGTGCCGACGCAATTCTTCGCCCAAGCATCTACCAGTGGATCGGGCGAATCCGCGCAAGCCGCTGGAGCCCTTGAGGCGGCGGCTGCTAAGGCAATGTATTGGAACGGGCTCTGGACAGGGCAGATCGATACTGTGGTCAGCGCGCGTGAACGCATGATCAGGGCTACGGTTGCGCAACCCAACGATCCGGAGCTTTTGAGTCTGATCGGGGTGGCCTACCTCACCTCCGTCGCGCAGATCTGCTGTTCTACGCCAGCGATGGACCCGTCACAGATCCCCGAATTCGTTCAGCTGTCGCAAGGTTATCTGCAAGCTGCATTCGACAATCCTTCGACTGATGAGATTGGGAACCTTAGGAGACAGGGGTTCCTTGGTGGTGTCACTTGGGCCTTGTCTGCCATCACAGATGACCCGGACACCGCACAGCTGGGGCGCGAGCATCTGGCGGTAGCAGCGCATGAAATCCCCGATTTTGGTAACCTCAGCATAGCCGATCCATTGAGAATGGCGCCGCTCGGCAACCCGGACTATGCGGCTGCGGTCGAAGCCTTTTTCCGTTACTTTGAATATTGCAGTGGCACGACATTGGATCGCGTGCAGCCGGACCTAACCATTGCTCTGTCGATGCGCAGCAGCCCTGAGCGCCCATCGTGCGGAAATAGCTTCCTGTCACCACACACCGCACAAGGGGCTTTGTTTAACTTTGCTGACGCTCTGGTTAAAAACCAACAACCAGAAGCTGCTCGGGGGATATATGAGTTAATTCCGAAAACCAAGGGATATGCGACCTGGTCGCCGAGCTATCCATTGGCGGTGGAAGAGCGTCTCACGTCTGACCTAGTTGCCCGTGCGGCGCTGTACGTGGACGACGACCCGGAGTCGCCTCGGGTGGGTGTGGACTGCTTCGGTTGTCATCAACGCTGAAACAATCGCGACATCTGGGAGCCTGTTGGACTTTCCGTTGGAGCGACAGAAAGCGATCATAAATTGATCAAATTCACATCGCCGAGAGCCACACTCTGATGCACTACAGTTCAAGCTGATGCTTCATAATCAGCGCACACAACTGTTTACCTGATTAGCCCGGGTTCTACCCCGAAATCGCGGACGGTTGTGAAAGGGTGGAAAACTTCAAATCTTGCCTAGCGACTCTTCGCCGCATTCTTGGGTTATGGCGCCGCTCAATGTATTCAAACATATCAGTCCTTGC
>JBOHYD010000089.1:0-4658 GCA_050737635.1 Luteimonas sp.
GCTGACCTCGTTCAACGAGGTCAACCTGTCCAAGGTCATACTGATGCGCAAGGAGCTCGGCGAGTCGTTCGAGAAGGCCAACGGCATCAAACTCGGCTTCATGAGCTTCTTCGCCAAGGCCGCCGCCAATGCGCTGCAGCGCCAGCCCGCGGTCAATGCCTCGGTCGACGGCGAGGACATCATCTATCACGGCTATGCCGACATCTCGATCGCGGTGTCGACCGACAAGGGCCTAGTCACCCCGGTGCTGCGCAACGTCGAGCGCATGGACTTCGCCGACATCGAAAAAGCCATCAGTGACTACGCCAAGAAGGCCCGCGACGGCAAGCTGACGCTCGACGACCTACAGGGCGGCACCTTCACGATCACCAACGGCGGCACCTTCGGCTCGCTGATGTCGACGCCGATCGTCAACCCGCCGCAATCCGCGATCCTCGGCATGCACGCGATCAAGGAGCGCGCGATCGTCGACAACGGCGCGGTGATCGCCGCACCGATGATGTACATCGCACTCAGCTACGACCATCGCATCATCGACGGCAAGGACGCGGTGCTGTTCTTGGTCGACATCAAGAACCAGCTCGAGAATCCGCAGCGCATGCTGCTGGGCATGTAAAAGCGAGAAACGAGTAGAAGAGGAGTGAGAAACGAGTAAAGGCGGATGCGCTTTCCACTCGTTTCTCACTCCTCATTTCTCACTCCTCTCGTCCCTCTTTGTAGCCGAATTTTCAGCGTAATCAGCACACAGGAATCCTGTTCATGTCCGAGAACTACGACGTCGTCGTCATCGGTGCCGGCCCGGCCGGCTACCACGCCGCCATCCGCGCCGCGCAGCTCGGCATGAAGGTCGCGTGCATCGATGCCGCCACGGGCAAGGACGGCAAGCCCGCGCTTGGCGGCACCTGCCTGCGCGTGGGCTGCATTCCGTCGAAGGCGCTGCTCGATTCGTCGCGGCAGTTCTACAACCTCGGCCACCTGTTCGGCGAGCACGGCATCACCGCCAAGGACGCGAAGATCGACGTCGGCACCATGATCGGCCGCAAGGACAAGATCGTGAAGCAGTTCACCGGCGGCATCGCGATGCTGTTCAAGGCCAACAAGATCACGCCGTATTACGGCTTCGGCACCCTGCACAAGGGCAACGTCGTCAAGGTGAAATTGCATGACGAAGGCGGACACAACGGCAGCGAAGTCGAACTGAAAGGCACCAACATCATCCTCGCAGCCGGCTCCGACTCGATCGAGCTACCGTTCGCCAAGTTCGACGGCGAGCACATCGTCGACAACGCCGGCGGCCTCGATTTTTCCGCGGTGCCCAAGCGCCTGGGCGTGATCGGCGCCGGCGTGATCGGGCTGGAGCTCGGCAGCGTCTGGAAGCGCCTCGGCGCCGAGGTCACCGTGCTCGAAGCCCTGCCCGATTTTCTCGCGCTCGCCGACGACGACATCGCCAAGGCCGCGCTGAAGGAATTCAAGAAGCAGGGGCTCGATATCCAACTCGGCGCCAAGGTCAGCAAGACCGAAGTGAAGAAGACCGGCAAGACGAGCGAAGTGCACGTCAGCTACACCGACTCAAGCGGCGACAAGACCATCGTCGTCGACAAGTTGCTGGTCGCCGTCGGTCGCCAGGCTGCCAGCAAGGGCCTGCTCGCCGAGGACACCGGCGTCAAGCTCGACGCGCGCGGCCGCGTCGAGGTCGATGCGCACTGCCACACCGGCGTCGACGGCGTCTGGGCGGTCGGCGACTGCGTGCGTGGCGCGATGCTCGCGCACAAGGGTTTCGAGGAAGGCATCGCGGTCGCCGAACTCATCGCCGGTCTGCCCGGCCACGTCAACTACGACACGATCCCGTGGGTGATCTACACCGAGCCGGAAATCGCCTGGGTCGGCAAGACCGAGCGCGAGCTGAAGGCCGAGGGCACGCCGTACAAGACCGGCAGCTTCCCGTTCGCAGCCATCGGCCGCGCGGTCGCGATGGGCGAGCCGGCCGGCTTCGTCAAGGTGATCGCGCATGCCGACACCGACCGCGTGCTCGGTATGCATCTGCTCGGCGTCGGCGTGTCGGAGCTGGTGCACGAGGGCGTGCTGACCATGGAATTCAGCGGCTCCGCCGACGACCTCGCGCGCATTTGCCACGCGCACCCGACCCTGTCCGAAGCGATCCACGACGCCGCGATGGCGGTAAGCAAGCGGGCGATCCATAAGGCCAATTGATCGGCTGTCCTTCTCCCATCGGGAGAAGGTCGAAGCCGCCATCCGGCGGATGAGGGAAGGGCGGATGAGGGAAAAGTGCACCCGTTCGCGAACTTGCGTCATCTCTGATGATTCCCGCCCTCATCCGGCGCTGCGCGCCACCTTCTCCCGAAAGGAGAAGGGAAGAGCAAACCTCATGAAATCGCTGTGCGTCTATTGCGGCTCCAACACCGGCAGCAAGCCGGTCTATGCCGAGCGAGCACGTGAACTCGGCGCGCGCATCGCGCGCGATGGTCTGGCGCTGGTCTACGGCGGCGGCAACGTCGGGCTGATGGGCATCGTCGCCGATGCGGCTCTGGCCGGTGGCGGCGAGGTGACCGGGGTGATCCCGCAGCAGCTGGTCGACATGGAAGTCGCGCATCGCGGCGTGACGGCACTCGAAATCGTCGGTTCGATGCACGAACGCAAGGCGCGGATGTTCGCGCTGGCCGACGCCTTCGTCGCTCTGCCCGGCGGCTTCGGCACGCTGGATGAGATGTTCGAGATGCTGACCTGGCGCCAGCTCGGCCTCGGCGATAAACCTTGCGCGTTTCTCGACGTCGACGGTTTTTACGCGCCGCTGATGGCGATGGTCGACCGCATGGTCGACGAGTGCTTCCTGCATGCCGACCAGCGCGCCGACCTGTGGCACGGCGACGATCTCGACGCGCTGTTTGCGTGGCTGCACAGCTACCGGCCCGCACACGCCGACAAGTGGCTGGATCAGAAGCGGCGCGGGAATTTACGATAGCCTCAAAGACTTGGCCGCCTTCGATTCGTCATCCCAGCGCACGCTGGGACCCATTGTGACCTTGACCTTGAGACAAAGCAGGTAACAACAGCGAACTTCAAAATGGATCCCAGCGTGCGCTGGAATGACGAACTGGAGCATTCAGTCATCGAAAGGCAAGGACTGCTACATGTACGAACTGTTTCCCTGCGTCTACACCCTCGCCAGCGGAATGCGCGGCACACTCTGCATCGGTGTGACCTCCGACCTCGTCAAACGGGTTTGGCAACACAAGAGCGATATGGGCGAAGGCTTCACCAGAAAATACAACGTTCACGACCTTGTCTGGTACGAACAGCACGCGACGATGGCATCCGCCATCAGTCGCGAGAAGGCACTGAAAGCCTGGTAGCGCCTGTGGAAGATTGAGCTGATTGAATCGCCCAATCCGGACTGGCGCGATTTGTATCCGGATATCGTGTAACGCAGACTTCGACAGACGATCGATATGGATTCCGGGCTACGCCGGAATGACGATCAGGACAAAGCAAGATGACCATCCCGCACACCTTCAACGCCTTCCGCATCCACAACCGCGACGGTCGCCACCGCAGCGGTATCGAGCCGATCGGCATCGATGATCTCGCGGCCGGCGAAATCGTCATCAAGACGGCGTATTCGTCGGTCAACTTCAAAGACGCGCTCGCCGGCACCGGCACCGGCAAGATCCTGCGCAAGTTTCCGTTGGTCGGCGGCGTCGACGTCGCCGGTCACGTGGTGGCGTCGACTGACAAGGCGTTCAAGGAGGGCGATGCGGTGCTGGTCACCGGCTCGGGCTTGAGCGAGACGCGCGACGGCGGCTATGCGCGGTACGCGCGCATCGAATCGAACTGGGCGATCGCATTGCCCACCGGCCTGAGCCTTCGCGAAAGCATGATCCTCGGCACCGCCGGCTTTACCGCCGCGCTCGCGCTGCTGCGCATGAGCGACAACCGACAGACGCCGGAGCTGGGTCCGCTGGCGGTCACCGGGGCGACCGGCGGCGTCGGTTCGCTGGCGGTCGACATCTTCAGCCGCGCCGGCTACACCGTGCACGCGGTCAGCGGCAAGCCGGAGCAGGCCGACTACCTCAAGGCGATCGGTGCGGCCGACGTGCTGCCGCGCGACGCATTGGCGACCACGCGGCCGATGGAATCGACGCGCTTCGGCGGCGGTCTCGACAACGTCGGCGGGCCGATGCTGGTCAGCCTGCTCGCGCAGACCGCGGCCTACGGCAATGTCGCCAGCGCCGGCCTGGTTGCCACGCACGCGCTGCCGGCGACGGTGATGCCTTTCATCATCCGCGGCGTGTCGCTGCTCGGCGTGGCCTCGGCCGGTACCGGGCGCGATCTCCGCGATGCCGTCTGGCAGCGGCTGGCGAGCGACTGGAAACCGCGCCATCTCGACACGATCTGCACCCGCGAGGCGACGTTGGACGAACTTCCCGACGTGTTCGCGACCATGCTCGCCGGCGGTTCGTTTGGGCGGACATTGGTCACGCTGTGAGCGTTTTAGCGCTTGCAGGCGGCATCTCCACGGCTACAATCTGGGCGCATTCACCGAGAACCTTATGGCGCGCATCCTGATCGTTGACGACTCGCCCTCGCAGCTGATGGGCATTCGCCGCATCGTCGAGAAGCTCGGCCACACCGTGCTCACC
>JBOHYD010000090.1:0-13976 GCA_050737635.1 Luteimonas sp.
CGCAAGCGGCGAGGTATCGAACCCGGAAGGGAATGAAGAGCAAGACACGTCACAGGACAACGCTCAGGTGCCTCGTACTTTGGTTTGTGCTCTTTGCGTGCTTGGCGGGCAATCCGTGGGTGGCCCAGCGTGATGGCTGGGCGTCCAGTGTGTTGGATGGTCCGCTGGGGACGCAAATCGCACAGATGAACAGCTGAAAGGCCGTTGCAGCAACGCTCCGGTCTTTTTCAACTTTCCTTGGCGCTTTTCGCGTCCTTCGCGGACAACCGCTTGACGAGCGTCACGAGCGCAACTCTCGATGCAGTTCGTGCAGCGCGATCACCGGGCCGCTGCCGCGGAACTCCAGAGAATGCAGCAAGGCTTTCGCGCCGGCAATGGTGGTCGAATACGTGACCCGGTGCTGCAGCGCCTCGCGGCGGATCGAGAACGAGTCGGCGATCGCCTGTTTGCCCTCGGTGGTGTTGACGATGTAGGCGATTTCGCGGTTTTTGATCAGATCGACGATGTGCGGCCGACCTTCGGTGACCTTGTTGACGACATCGCAGTCGACACCGCGCGCGCGCAGCCACGCCGCAGTGCCGCCGGTCGCGACGATGCGGTAGCCGCGTCGCAGCAGGTCCTGCGCGACCGGCAGCACGCGCAGTTTGTCGGGGTCGCGCACCGACACGAAGGCCTTGCCCTGCGTCGGCGGCGTGCGGATGCTCGCGGCCTCCTGCGCGCGCGCGAACGCCGCGCCGAAGCTACGGCCGACACCCATCACCTCGCCGGTGGAGCGCATCTCCGGACCGAGGATCGGATCGACGCCCTGGAACTTGGCAAACGGAAAGATCGCCTCCTTCACGCAGTAATAGTCGGGCACGATCTCGGCCGTCGCGCCTTGTTCGGCCAGCGTTTTGCCGGCCATGCAACGCGCGGCGATCTTGGCCAGCGGCAGGCCGATCGCCTTCGACACAAACGGCACGGTGCGCGACGCGCGCGGGTTCACTTCGAGCAGGAAGATCGTCTCGACGCCGTCGTCCGCGGTCTGCACCGCAAACTGCGTGTTCATCAGCCCGACCACCTTCAGCGCCTTGGCCAGCGCGACCACCTGCACGCGCAGTCGCGCCTGTACCTCTTTGGACAGCGAATACGGCGGCAGCGAGCACGACGAGTCGCCGGAATGCACGCCGGCCTCCTCGATATGCTCCATCACCCCGCCGATGAACACCTTGCCGTCGCGGTCGGCGATCACGTCGATATCGACTTCCACTGCATTGTCGAGAAAGCGGTCGAGCAACACCGGCGAATCGTGCGACACCTTGACCGCATCGCGCATGTAGCGCGCGAGATCGGCGTCGGCGTGCACCACTTCCATCGCGCGGCCGCCGAGCACGTAACTCGGGCGCACCACCAGCGGATTGCCGATCTCGCGCGCGAGCAGCAATGCTTCGTCGGGATTGCGGGCGGTGCGGTTGGGCGGCTGGGTCAGCTGCAGGCGCTCGACGAGCTGCTGGAAACGCTCGCGGTCTTCGGCGAGATCGATCGAATCCGGCGACGTGCCGATGATCGGCACGCCATTGGCTTCGAGCGCGCGCGCCAGCTTCAGCGGGGTCTGGCCGCCGTACTGCACGATCACGCCTTTCGGTCGCTCCAGCGCGACGATCTCGAGCACATCCTCGAGGGTCAGCGACTCGAAATACAGGCGGTCGGAGGTGTCGTAGTCGGTCGAAACGGTTTCCGGATTGCAGTTGACCATGATGGTTTCATAGCCGTCCTCGCGCAGCGCGAGCGCGGCGTGCACGCAGCAATAGTCGAACTCGATGCCTTGGCCGATGCGGTTGGGTCCGCCGCCGAGCACCATGATCTTGTCGCGCGCGGTCGGCTGCGCCTCGCATTCGACCTCATAGGTCGAGTACAGATACGCGGTGGTGGTCGCAAATTCCGCCGCGCACGAATCCACGCGCTTGTAGACCGGGCGGATGCCATGCGCATGCCGCAACGCACGCACCGCGTGCTCGTCGGTGTCGACGAGATCGGCGAGCCGCGCATCGGAAAAGCCCATTCGCTTGAGCTGGCGCAGGCGCTTGGCGTCGAATGCATCGACACCGGCAACGCCGACGTCGCGCTCGACCGCGACGATCTCCTCGATCTGGTCGAGGAACCACGGATCGACGAACGACAGCGCGTGCACGTCCTCGACCGACATGCCGGCACGGAACGCATCGGCGAGATAGAAGATGCGCTCCGGCCCGGCTTCCTTGATTTCGCGGCGCAGCGTGACTAGGTCGTCGTCATTCGACAGATCCAGAGCGGTCGGATCGAGCCCGGTCTTGCCGGTTTCCAGTCCGCGCAGCGCCTTCTGCAGCGACTCTTGGAAGGTGCGGCCGAACGCCATCACCTCGCCGACGGATTTCATCTGCGTGGTCAGCCGCGAATCGGCCTGCGGAAATTTTTCGAACGCAAAGCGCGGAACCTTGGTCACCACATAATCGATCGCCGGCTCGAACGACGCCGGCGTCAGCCCGCCGGTGATGTCGTTGCGCAACTCGTCGAGCGTGTAGCCGACGGCGAGTTTGGCGGCGACCTTGGCGATCGGGAAGCCGGTCGCCTTCGACGCCAGCGCCGAGGAGCGCGACACGCGCGGATTCATCTCGATCACCACCACGCGCCCGGTTTGCGCATTGATGCCGAACTGCACATTGCTGCCGCCGGTATCGACGCCGATCTTGCGCAGCACCGCGATGCTGGCATCGCGCAAGCGCTGATATTCCTTGTCGGTCAGCGTTTGCGCCGGTGCGACGGTGATCGAGTCGCCGGTGTGCACGCCCATCGGATCGAGGTTCTCGATCGAGCAGACGATGATGCAGTTGTCCGCGGTGTCGCGGACCACCTCCATCTCGAACTCTTTCCAGCCGAGCACCGACTCCTCGACCAGCACTTCGCTGGTCGGCGACAGTTCCAGGCCACGGGTGACGATCTCGACCAGTTCCTCGCGGTTGTAGGCGATGCCGCCGCCGCTGCCGCCAAGCGTGAAACTCGGCCGGATGATGGTCGGATAGCCGACGCGGGTCTGGATGTCGAGGGCCTGGTCGAGCGAACGTGCGACTTCGGCCTTCGGGCATTCCAGCCCGATCTCGCCCATCGCCACGCGGAACAGTTCGCGGTCCTCGGCCATCATGATCGCGTCGCGCTTGGCGCCGATCAGCTCGACGGCGTATTTCTCCAGCACGCCGTTGTCGGCGAGGTCGAGCGCGCAGTTCAGCGCGGTTTGCCCGCCCATCGTCGGCAGCAGCACGTCGGGGCGCTCCTTGGCGATGATCTTTTCGAGCGTTGGCCAGTTGATCGGCTCGATGTACACCGCGTCAGCCATGTCCGGATCGGTCATGATCGTCGCCGGATTGCTGTTGACCAGCACCACGCGGAAACCTTCCTCGCGCAGCGCCTTGCACGCCTGCGCGCCGGAGTAGTCGAACTCGCAGGCCTGGCCGATCACGATCGGACCGGCGCCGATGATGAGGATGGTTTTGAGGTCAGTGCGTTTTGGCATGGCTGTTTTTGTCCGCGAATGACACGAAAGGCGCGAAGGAAGAACGAAACTAGACTGGAGTTTTGTCGTCGTGGTTGAGGACGAAGCGTTTGACGCCGAGACGATTGGCACCGAAGTTCAGCAACAGCCCTGCGCTCAGGCGGCTTGCCTTCAAATAGTTCAAGACCTGGGCTTCGTGGGCAGCCGAGATCGTCGACAGCGCTTTCAACTCAAGAATCAACTGGCCGCCCACCACGAAATCGCAGCAGTATTCGCCAACGATCTTGTCCCGATACCAAACCGTGAATGCTTTCTGTTGCTCGAACACCAGACCAGCGACTCGCAGCTCAATGGCAAGCGCCTCTTCGTATACGCGTTCCAGAAACCCATGCCCAAGCTCCCGATGCACCTCGATGGCGCACCCGATCGCCACCGCTGACACACGCTGACTCAATTTCGCTCTTCCTTCGCGCCTTTTGCGTCATTCGCGGACAACATGCTTTCCAGGAACCGATCAAACAGCGGCACCACGTCGTGCGGGCCGGGCGAGGCTTCGGGGTGGCCCTGAAAGCTGAAAGCCGGCGCATCCGTCAACTCGATGCCCTGGTTGCTGCCATCGAACAGCGAACGGTGCGTCACGCGCACGTTGGCGGGCAGGGTCGTCTCGTCGACCGCGAAGCCGTGGTTCTGCGCGGTAATCATCACGCGACCCGAGTCGAGGTCGATGACCGGATGGTTCGCGCCGTGGTGGCCGAACTTCATCTTCAGCGTGGTCGCGCCGGCGGCGAGGCCGAGCAGCTGGTGACCGAGGCAGATGCCGAAGATCGGGATCTTCTGCGCGATGAACGCGCGGATCGCGGCGATCGCGTAGTCGCAGGGTTCGGGGTCGCCGGGGCCGTTGGACAGAAACACGCCATCAGGTTTCATCGCCAGCACGTCCGCGGCCGACGTCTGCGCCGGCACCACGGTCACCTTGCCGCCGCGTTCGGCGAGCATGCGCAGGATGTTGCGCTTGACGCCGAAATCGTAGGCGACGATGTTGAATGTCGCATCGGCGTGGGTGATTTCACCGCTGTCGAGATCGAGCTGGCCGTCGCGCCATGCGTAGGCCTCACGCGTGCTGACGTCCTTCGCCAGGTCCATTCCTTTCAGACCGGGAAACTGGCGCGCGGCGTCAAGTGCCGCGCCGGCATCGATACCGGCGCCGGCCATCAGTGCGCCGTTCTGGGCACCGCGATCGCGCAGCGCACGGGTCAGCTGGCGGGTGTCGATGTCGGCGATCGCGACGATGCCGCGCGCGCGCAGCCATTCCGGCAGCGCGATCCGGCTGCGCCAGCTGCTCGGTCGACGCGGCACATCGCGCACGATCAGTCCGGATGCCCACACCTGCGCGGCCTCGTCGTCCTGCTCGGTGCAGCCGGTGTTGCCGACGTGCGGATAGGTCAGGGTGACCAGCTGTCGCGCATAAGACGGGTCGGTGAGGATTTCCTGATAGCCGGTCATCGCGGTGTTGAACACCACTTCGCCGACCGACAGGCCGGCAGCGCCCACGGACAGGCCCTCGAATACGCTGCCGTCTTCGAGAACAAGGATTGCGGTTTCGGTCACTGGTCTCGCCTGCGTCGGGTTGCAGAAAGCCGCCGAAGCGGTCGTGGACCGGTTCGGGGCGGTGGTATCGGGCGAGCGGGAATTGTACCGGCAGCGGCTGGGCCTTGCCAACATTGCAGGGCGGCAACATGGCGAATCACGGCGATTCTTGCCGCCCTGCGGAGCGAGGCGCAGGGCGGTAGTGTGTTACAGCAGATCGCGCAATCGACGCAGCCCCGGCGGCTGCCCGGCCAATCCGACCGCGGCATGCAGCGCGCCGCGCGCGAAGATGTCACGGCTGGTGGCGCGGTGGATCAACTCGATGCGCTCGCCTTTGCCGGCGAACTGCACGCTGTGCTCGCCGACGATGTCGCCGGCGCGCAGGCTAGCGTAGTGCGCCGCGGCGCCGTGGCGTTCGGCGGCCGCGCCAAGGCTCAGCGCGGTACCGGACGGCGCGTCGAGCTTGCGGGTGTGGTGCATCTCGACGATGTCGCAGTCCCAGCCGACGAGCGCGGCGGCGGCGCGTTCGACCAGATCTTCAAGCACAGCGACGCCAAGGCTGAAATTTGAGGCCCACACCGCGGCGATCGTGGCACCGGCTGCCGAGAGCAACGCGCGCTGTACGTCCGACAGACCCGTGGTGCCGGATACGAAACCGGCACCACGCGCGACGCACAGCGCCAGGATCGCGTCGAATCCGCCCGGCAGACTGAAATCGATCGCGACGTCGAATACCGGCACGCCGCCGAGTTCGGCGGTTGCGAAATACGGCACGCCGCCGATCACCCGCTGTGCCGGCGCGCGCGCGGACACGGCAGCCACCGCACGACAGTCGTCGCGCTCCGCGCACAGCCGCAGCAAGGCTTGGCCCATGCGGCCGGCGGCACCGTGGATCAGCAGTCGGGCCGGATCGCTCATCGCTGCAGGCTAATCGCGTCGCGCGGCAAGCTCAATCGCCCTGATCCGGATCGCGCAGCGCAGGCGTGTGGTCGGGTTTCGGTCCGACGGCGAACGCCGCGCGCATCTTGTCGTCGTCGCGTAGGCCTTCCCATTTCGCGACCACCAGGGTGGCGACGCCGTTGCCGATAAAATTGGTGATCGCGCGCGCCTCGGACATGAAGCGGTCGACGCCAAGCACCAACGCCACGCCCTCGACCGGCACCCGGCCGCCAAGCGCGGCCAGCGTCGCGGCCAGGGTGACGAAGCCCGAACCGGTGACGCCAGCTGCGCCCTTGGAAGTCAGTAGCAGCACCGCGATCAGGGTCAGCTCCTCGCCGAGGCTCAGCTCCACGCCCACCGCCTGGGCGATGAAGATCGCCGCCATCGTCAGGTAGATGCAGGTGCCGTCGAGATTGAACGAGTAACCGGTCGGCACGACCAGACCGACCACCGCGCGATCGCAGCCGGCGTCTTCAAGCCGGTTGAGCAGTCGTGGCAGCGCGGATTCGGACGACGAGGTACCCAGTACCAGCAGCAGCTCGCCGCGGATGTACTTCAGGAACTGCCACAGCGAGAAACCCGACAGCCGCGCGACCGCGCCAAGCACCACAAACACGAACGCAAAGCAGGTCAGGTACACCGAGACCAGCAGCCAGCCGAGCGAAGCCAGCGAACCGACGCCGAACTTGCCGATGGTGAACGCCATCGCGCCGAACGCGCCGATCGGCGCCAACCGCATGATCATGCCGACGATGCTGAAGAACACCAGCGACAGGTCCTCGGCGAAGTCCACAACGCGCTGGCCGACCCCGCCCATCCGGGTCAGCGCGACGCCAGTCAGGATCGCCACCAGCAGCACCTGCAGCAGCTTGCCTTCGGTAAATGCCGACAGGAAATCGTGCGGAATGACCTCGAGCAGGAACGCCACCGTGCCCTGCTCGTGCGCGGCCTTCTGGTACTGCACGACCGCCGATGCGTCGATCTGCGACGGATCGATGCCCATGCCGACGCCGGGCTTGAACAGGTTGGCGACCAGCAAACCGATCACCAGCGCCGCGGTGGTCAGCAGTTCGAAGTACAGCAGCGCCTTCAGGCCGATGCGGCCGACGTGGCGCAGATCGCCGATCTTGGCGATGCCCGCGACGATGGTCAGAAAGATCACCGGTGCGATGATCATCTTGACGAGCTTGATGAAGCCATCGCCGAGCGGCTTCATTTGCGCGCCCAGATCGGGGTTGAAATGCCCAAGCAGCACGCCGATCGCGATCGCGATCAGCACTTGGACGTAGAGGTTTTTCCACCAGCCTGTGCGCATGCCGCTGTCCCGATCGGAAGCGGCACGAGCCTAGCACGCGCGGCCGATGCCTCGGCGTAGTGCATCGAGACGGCGTGTGCGGTGCAAGCGCGTACGCTCAACGCCGGCGACGCGCGGTGCCGGCATCAAGACGTCATCCGCTCCCAGAAACCCTTGACGCCGTCGACGAAGGTGCTCGATTTCGGCGAATGGCGGCGCGCGTTTTCGCCGGTGAATGTCGCCTCGAACTGCTCCATCAATGTGCGCTGCTCGGCGGTGAGGTTGATCGGGGTCTCGACCACCACCTTGCAGTAAAGGTCACCGACGCTGCGGCTGCGTACCGATTTGACGCCCTTGTCGCGCAGGCGGAACACCTTGCCGGTCTGGGTCTCGAACGGAACGCGGATCTCGGCCTCGCCGTCGAGCGTCGGTACGCGCACGACGTCGCCGAGCGCGGCTTGCGAGATGCGGATCGGCACGTCGCAATGCAGGTCGTCACCGTCGCGCACGAAGATCGCGTGTTCGCGCACGCGCACCTCGACATACAGATCGCCAGGCGGCGAACCGGCCGGGCCGGCCTCGCCTTCGCCGGTCAGACGGATGCGGTCACCGCTGTCGACGCCGGAGGGGATTTTGACCGACAGGATTTTTTCGTCCTCGACGCGACCGTTGCCGTGACAGGCCTTGCACGGGTTGCGAATGACCTTGCCGCGGCCGTGGCAGTTCGGGCACGGCTGCTGCATCGAGAAGATACCGCGCTGGAAACGCACCTGACCGCGGCCGTGGCAGGTGTCGCAGGTCTCGAGCTTGCCGTCGTCGGAGCCGGTGCCGTCGCAGGCCGCGCATTCGGCGAGCGTGGGGATTTCGATGCGCTTCTCGATGCCGGCGACGGCATCCTCGAGATCGAGCTCCATCACATAGCCGACATCGGCGCCGCGGCGCGCCGCGCGCGAACCGCCGCCGCCACCGCCACCGCCACCGCCACCGCCAAAAATATTGCCGAAAATATCGCCGAAAATATCGCCCATGTCGGCACCGCTCGGGCCGGCATTGCCGCCGCCCATGCCGTGCTCGAAAGCGGCATGGCCGTGTTGGTCGTACATGCGGCGCTTGCCGCCGTCGGACAGCACCTCGTAGGCTTCCTTGCAGACCTTGAAGTTTTCCAGCGCCTGGGCGTCGCCGGGATTGCGGTCCGGGTGGTACTTCATCGCACAGCGGCGATAGGCTTTTTTCAGCTCGTCGTCGCCGGCGTTGCGGGCCACGCCCAGAACTTCGTAATAATCGCGTTTGCTCATGAGGCCGGGACTGGGGAATCGGGAATGGGGAATCGTTCAAGCAAGCGCGTCAGCGGCCGGCTTTCCGGATCAGGGAACCGGGAATCGCATCAATCGAAGGGCGATGCCGAAGCCCCGCTCCTCCGATGCTCGATTCCCTACTCCCGATTCACGGTTTTTTCTCGTCGTCCTTGACCTCGGTGAACTCGGCGTCGACGACATCGTCGCCCTTGGGCACGGACGAACCAGCCTCGCCCGCCGCGCCGTCCGCCGCCTGTGATGCGGCGGCGGCGGCAAACAGCGCTTGCGCTGCGTCCTCGAGCGCTTTCGACTTGGCCTCGATCTGGCCCTGATCGTCGCCCTTCATCGCGGTCTCGACCTCGGCGATCGCGCCTTCGACGCGGCCGATCACGTCGCCGGGCACCTTGCCTCCGTTCTCGGCGATCGCGGTGCGGGTGCCGTGGATCAGCGCGTCGGCGTGATTGCGCGCGGTGACCAGTTCGTGGAACTTCTTGTCTTCCTCGCGATGGGTTTCGGCGTCGTTGACCATGCGCTGGATCTCGTCGTCCGACAGCCCCGAGCCGGCCTTGATCTCGACCTTCTGCTCCTTGCCGGTCTTCTTGTCCTTGGCGGTGACATGGACGATGCCGTTGGCGTCGATGTCGAACGACACTTCGACCTGGGGCATGCCACGCGGTGCGGCATCGATGCCTTGCAGGTCGAACTTGGCCAGCGACTTGTTGTAGCGGGCCTGTTCGCGTTCGCCCTGCAGCACGTGCACGGTCACCGCGGACTGATTGTCTTCGGCCGTCGAAAACGTTTGCGCGGCCTTGGTCGGCACCGTGGTGTTCTTCTCGATGATTTTGGTGAACACGCCGCCGAGGGTCTCGATGCCGAGCGACAGCGGGGTCACGTCGAGCAGCAGCACGTCCTTGACGTCGCCGGCGAGCACCCCGCCCTGCACCGCGGCGCCGATCGCGACGGCCTCGTCGGGGTTGACGTCCTTGCGCGGCTCCTTGGCGAAGAACTCGGCCACCGCCGACTGCACCTTGGGCATGCGCGTCTGGCCGCCGACGAGGATTACCTCGCCGATGTCGCTGGCGCGCAAGCCGGCGTCGTTGAGCGCGGTGCGGCAGGGGACGATGGTTTTCTTGATCAGATCCTCAACCAGCGCTTCGAGTTTGGCGCGGGTGAGCTTGATGTTGAGGTGCTTGGGGCCGGAGGCATCGGCGGTGACGTAGGGCAGGTTCACCTCGGTCTGCTGCGACGACGACAGCTCGATCTTGGCGCGCTCGGCGGCGTCCTTCAGACGCTGCAGGGCCAGCGGATCGCGGCGCAGGTCAATCCCTGAGTCTTTGTTGAACTGCTCGACCAAATAGTCGATGACGCGCGCGTCGAAGTCTTCGCCGCCGAGGAAGGTGTCGCCATTGGTGGCCAGCACTTCGAACTGCTTCTCGCCGTCGACGTTGGCGATCTCGATGATCGACACGTCGAAGGTGCCGCCGCCGAGGTCGTAGACGGCGATCTTGCGGTCGCCGCCGTCTTTGTCGAGGCCGTAGGCCAGCGCGGCGGCGGTCGGTTCGTTGATGATGCGTTTGACGTCCAGCCCGGCGATCTTGCCGGCGTCCTTGGTCGCCTGGCGTTGCGAGTCGTTGAAGTAAGCCGGCACGGTGATCACGGCTTCGGTGACCTTCTCGCCGAGATAATCTTCGGCGGTCTTCTTCATCTTCTCGAGGATGCGCGCGGAGACTTCCTGCGGCGACAGTTTTTTGCTGTCGCTGGTCTGCACCCAAGCGTCGCCGTTGTCATGCGCGACGATGCCGTAGGACACTAGGTCGAGGTCTTTCTTGACTTCGGCGTCGGTGAACTTGCGGCCGATCAGGCGCTTCACCGCGTAGAAGGTGTTCTTGGGATTGGTTACGGCCTGGCGTTTGGCGGACGCGCCGACCAGCACTTCGCCGTCCTTGGTGTAGGCGACGATCGACGGCGTGGTGCGGTCGCCCTCGCTGTTCTCGATGACCTTGGCCTTGCCGCCTTCCATGATCGCCACGCACGAGTTGGTCGTGCCTAGGTCGATGCCGATGATCTTTGCCATTGCTGGATTCCTCTTGAAAATCTCTGGGGTGTCGCGGCGGCCGAGCCGCCGATATGCGTGATTTGGGGTGCGCGCCCCAGCAGTTCAACCCGGCTGTTGTAGGAGCGCCTCATGGGCGCGATGCTTTTCTTGACACAGCCAGAGAGCAAAAGCATCGCGCCCATCGGGCGCTCCTACGCGTCTGAGTCAGTCATGCGGCGTCACCGCGACCATCGCCGGGCGTAGCAGTTGCTCGTTGAGCACGTAACCTTTCTGGAAGACCTGCGCGATCGTGCCCGGGGCCAGTTCCGGTGCCGGGATCACGCTCATTGCCTGGTGGCGTTCGGCATCGAAGCGCTCGCCCGCCGCCGGGGCGATCTGGATCAAGCCATTGCTTTCGGCGACCCGGCCGAGTTCGCGCAAGGTCAGCACCACGCCGTCGCGCAGCGGGTCGGCCTGCTCGGCATTGGCAAGCGCGGCCTCGAGGCTGTCGAACACCGGCAGCAGGTCGCCGAGCAGTTGCTTGTTGGCGAATCTGACGGCATTGCGCAGATCGCGGTCGAGGCGCTTGCGTTGGTTGTCGAGGTCGGCGCGTTCGACCAGCGTGCGTGCGCGCAGCTGTTCGAGTTCGGAGGTGAGCGCCTCGACCTGGTCCAACAGCGTGTCTTCGTCGGTCGGTGCGGCACCGGCATCGTCGTGCCTTGTTTCGGTCGTCATCGCGGATTCCGGAGCGGTCGTTTGGCCGCCGATCGGCAGACTAGTTGGGTTGCGGGCTCCGCGATTCAAGGCCCAGGTCGGTCACGGACGGCACCAGCGCTTACGTCGCAGACCGGAGGCGACCTGCCCAGGGCGACGCGCAAAACGCCTGCGGCGGTCGTTGTCCGGTCTTGCGGCAGTGCTGCGTTGAGTGCAGTGACGGGCACAGTCCTGCAGGCATCCGCCGCACGGATTGCACTCGCCCATGCGGCCGTCGGCCGCACCGTTTGCCTACATGGAGGTCTCATCATGCGTACCCATCACCGGCGCACCGCGCTTGCGCTGCTCACCCTCGGGCTCAGCGCCCCAACCGCGCTGCTGCACGCCGCGCCAAGCTGTCCGGGCAACGTGCTCGCCCAGCCCAAGACCAACCAGCTCTATCTGTTCTTCCCGACCGCCGCGACGGCGTTTCCGACCATCGGCGGCGACAACACCGTCGATCCTTTCGACGTGGCCAACCTCGACGCCGCCATCGGCACCACCGCGCAACTGCGCGACCGCGTCATCGACTATGTGGTCGACGACTACTGCGAGTTCAACGTGCGGGTCAATTCGACGGTAGCACTGCCCGCGCCGGCCGAGCCGCGCTGGCAGATCGTCGGCGTCGGCACCGACAGCGCCGGCAGCCTGTTCGGCCAGGCACAGGCGGTCGATACCAACGACACCGATCCGCAGGACTATGCGCGCGTCTGGGCACGGTCGTTCCGCGACAGCTACGGCGCCGTCGGCGAGCCGCTCAACGGGGCCGACTCGACGCTCGAACGCTGGGCCACCGCGATCGGCACCACCACCTCGCACGAGGCGGCGCACAACTACGGTGCCGCGCATTCACACTCCGCGCCGCGGCCGGGATCGGCCGAAGACGGGCAGAACTGGCACGTCATGGCCACCGGCTCCACCGGCCTGACCGGCGAAATGCGCGCCAGCCGCAACCGGCATTTCAGCGATAACGAGTACGAGATCCTCGGTCACGGCGTCGGTCTCAACACCAAGACCCTGCACAACTGGGACTTCGTCAACCCCAACGACACCGTCGCCGACGCGATGCGCATCAAGCTGCTCAGCACCAGCAACAGCCTGAGCATCAACTGGTGGTACAACGGCGCGGCCAGCCCGTGGCAAAACCCGACCGTCACCTACACCGGCGGCACGCAGAACTTCCAAGGCGTGAACTACTACGTGCACGATCTCGACTTCGCCGTCGCCAAGCCCTGGAACGGGCCGGTCGCGGGCAATGTCAGTCCGGCTGCCGATTTTCATACCGGCGCCAGCTTCGCCGGCGGCGGCGGCGTGATCGTCTCCGACGTGCAGTTGTTCAGCGGCGGCACCGAGCTGCCGCTGGCACCGCGCCTGCCGGGCTATGACGCCGGCGACATTGACCTGACCACCGGCGCGTTCAATCTGAACTTCTTCAATGCCGATCCGGCTGCCGGGGCGCTGATACTGGAAGAAGTGGAGGTGTTCCGTTCGCCGCGCATGCTCGACATCGCCTCAATGATGCGCGACGCGCGACCGACCGACGTGCGCGGATTGCCGATCGAGTTCCACTCCAGCCAGACGTTTTCCAAGCAGGTGCTACAGAAACGGCTGCAGATCCCGATCGGCAGCATGCTCGACAAGCGCAACGTCGACATCGTCTACGGCCCGCGCGACTGCCCGAAAGGCTCGGTCGGTTCAACCCCGCAGCGCGACGGCTCGGCAGGCGCCGGCGATCACGCCAAGGGCGAGGTGGCGTACTGCCACAAGGGCAATGCGCTGAGCCTGTTCCCGTCGACCTACACTTACCTCAAGGTGCTGGTGCTGGAGCCCAATGCGGTGCACTGGGACGTCAAACTGAAGAGTTTCGTGCAGGGCCCGCAATACTCGGTGGTGTATTACCAGGTCGGCGGCGTGGTGCCCGACCTCAACCAAAACGGTGTCGACGACCTGATCGACATCCGCACCGGCCGGTCCAAGGACAGCGACCGCAACGGCGTGCCCGATGACGCCAAGCCGCCGCCGCGCGGCTGAGGACGGCACGGTTCACGCCGCGGCGCGGCGGCGAAGGAACGCCGCCGCGCCGCTTTCCATGGCAACCGGACAAAGACGCCAATCAATGGATAGCCTGTTGGTTGCAGCTGCGCAAAACGCCGCTTTCAGGCTTTGGTATCGGTGTCGAAGGCCGCGCCGAGCACGCTGGCGGCAGCCTGCACCACCGGGATCACCCGTTCGTAGGCCATCCGCGTCGGCCCGAGCACGCCGAGCACGCCGAGCACCTGACCGCCGGACAAGTACGGCGCGGTGACCAGCGAGATGCCCTCCAGCGGCGCCAAACCAGTTTCCTCGCCGATGAAGATGCGCACGCCCGGCGCCAGCGCGGTGCGTTCGAGCAACTGCAGGATCTCGCGCTTGCGTGCGAAGGCCTCGAACAGTTCGCGCAGGCGGTCGAGATCGGACAGGTCCTGCACGCCGATCAGCCGCGACTGGCCGCTCACCAGCATGTCGTCGTCGTCGCCGACCAGTGCCTGCTCGGCGAGATCGACGGTCTGCGACAGCAATGTCTCCATC
>JBOHYD010000091.1:0-1660 GCA_050737635.1 Luteimonas sp.
ATATACAATAGTCGCGCGCAGGAGCGCCTGCCATGAGCTCCCACTCCAGCAAGGTAATCAACTTCCGAGCCCCTGCCGCCAAGCAGGAGCTCATCGACCATGCCGTGGAAATCAGCGGCATGAGCCGCACCGAGTTCATCCTGGACGCCGCGTGCGAGAAGGCGCGCGAAGTGCTGGCCGACCAGACCCAGTTCGCCGTAAGCGGCAAGGCACTGAAGCAGTTCAATGCCTTGCTCGACGCGCCTTTGGCGGACAACGCGGCGATTCGTCGATTGTTGGCCACGCCCGCGCCCTGGGAACGCTGAGCCTTGGTCCTGGGCGCTCCCAGCCCGCTCGGCGAGGAGCACCGGCTCGAGGATTTCCAATGCACGGCTCCCGAACTGACGAAGTGGCTGCTGGAGCGCGCCCGCCAGAACCAGGTCCAGGGCGCGTCGAGGTGCTTCGTCGTCTGCGACCAGCACCAATGCGTCGTGGGTTACTACGCGCTGGCAGCCGGGGCTGTGGCACATGAACTGGCACCCGGTCGCCTTCGTCGCAACATGCCCGACCCGGTTCCGGTCATCGTGCTTGGCCGATTGGCCGTGCATCTGGACGTGACCGGGCAGGGAATTGGACGGGGACTACTGAAGGACGCCGTGCAGCGGTCATTGCAAGCCTGCGAACAGATCGGTGCCCGTGCGCTGCTTTGCCATGCGATCGATCAAACGGCAAAGGCCTTCTACCTCAAGTACGGCTTCATCGAGTCGCCGATCCATGGAATGACCCTGATGCTGCCGCTTCGGTGACGTCCGGGCGTCATGGCAATCGGCAAGAGTTGTGCGATTGTCAAGTGTAAATAGTTCACACCGCGCGCAAGTTGCCGCTGCAACTACCTGCGCAGCCCAATTGAAGCAATCCTTGGATTGCGTCACACGATTGGCGTAGAAAGCGTTCAGGCAATCTGCGACCCTTGCGCCCTGCTTGAATCTTCAGGGAAACCCCATGCGCCTCCTGACACTGGCCCTCGTGGCCGGTTTGTCCGTGTTCGCTGTGGCGGCGTCGGCGCAGACCACCTACGGCAACCTCGCCAACGAATACTCCAAGCTGATTTCGCAAGCCTCCGATGTGCATGCGCTCGACGAGCGCCTGTTCGGGGACGACATCGGCTTGTACAACGGCAACCTGTCCTTCTCGCAGACGGACGTGTCGTTGCCCGGCAGCGGTTTCCCGATGGCGCTCACGCGCTCGTTCCGCGTGGAAGAGCGGGGCGGAACGCAGGCCTGGGCGAACGGGCTGTTTGGCGACTGGGACCTGGAGCTGCCGCGCTTGTCCGGTGTGTTCTCGGAGAGCGCCGGCTGGGACACGCAGTACACCGGCACGCAGCGCTGCTCGGGTCCGGTCGACCCCGACTCGGCCTTGCCCTCGACGGTCAACGGCGCCGGCAACCTGGGTTTCTTCGATGGCATCGAGTACTTCCAGGGCACCAAGCTGTCGCTGCCCGGCGGCGGTAGCCAGGAGCTGATGCTGGTCAAGGCGCATATCAACCCGAACAAGCCCACCGATGGCACCACCTACAAGTGGGTCACGCACGACAACTGGTACTTGTCCTGCCTGACGCAGACGGCCAACGGCTACGCGGGCGAGGCCTTCCTGGCCAAGGGCCCTGACGGCACCCGCATCT
>JBOHYD010000092.1:0-6528 GCA_050737635.1 Luteimonas sp.
CGCCGGGACCCATGGCCGAGGGTTCGAGGCAATGATGGTTCACGTCGTCCGTCGAGTTGGGTCCCGGCGTGCGCCGGGATGACGGGATGACGGGATGACGGGATGCTGGGATGCTGGGATGCCGGGATGCCGGGATGCCGGGATGCCGGGATGCCGGGATGCCGGGATGCCGGGATGAGGAGATGAGAGGATGACGGGATGACGGGATGACGGGATGACGGGCGCAAAGCTAGCCGATCAGGCTTGCACTTGACGCGACGGCTGCGTGAAGGGATGCTCAGCCTATGGATAGGCGCGCCGTTGCGGCTTGATGCCGCCGCCATTGTCCACCATGACCGGAACAAGGTGGACTGATGTCCGAGCGACTGGGTTGGTTGGAAAAGGAGTTTCGCCTGAGTTTGAGGCCAAACGGGCTGCTGCTGGCTGTGGCTTACGCGGTCTGCTTTTGGGCTGCGCGCCAGATTTCGGCCGATCAGTGGTATCTGCCGGCGGGTCTGCGCGTGGCCGCGCTGTTGCTCTTCCCGTACCGCTACTGGCCCTACCTGATTGCAGGGGAATACTCGGCGTTTGCCTACCTGCGCTATCCGCTAATGGATGATTACGGCATGGCCTGGGCCATCGGCGCATCGGTCATGTTGATACCGACCGTGGCGTACATCGTTTACAAGCACGAACGACTCCGATCGTCCAGCCGTCATGGCTGGTTTTTTTCGGTCGCCGCGCTGGCTGCGGTGTCGGTGACCGTCTTGAACATCGCAACCACTCATTTTCTCATGAGCCCCGCTGGCGAGACGGTGTCGTGGGAGAAGGGGCTCAGGTTCATGATCGGCGATTACATCGGCATCTTGATGCTTGCCCCGCTGGCCTTGCTTTGGAAGCAGCGCAAGCTTGCTGACCCCGTTGCCCGAAAACTGCACTGGGATACGCTCATCGCGCTGGCCCTCATTGCCTTGTTTGGTGCCTATGTGGCGCAGTCCCCGGACGCGGATTCCCTGCAAGCCAACAGCCTCCGGGTGTTGATGGTGCTGCCCGCGATTGTGCTCACCTGCCTGTATGGCTGGCGCGGTGCCGTGATTGGCGTGGCCGCGTTGAATCTGATCATCGGCCTGACGATGGCCCGCACCGATCTGCTCGGAGCCCACGACGCGCAAACGTTCATCGTCCAGGAAATCCTCGCGGTGACGGGCACTGCGCTACTGGCGCTGGGCTCGACGATCTCGCAGCACTACCACAAGCTCAGGGATCACCGCCTGATCGAGCAGCGCGCGGTGACTATGGCCAGAACCAGCGCCCTGGTCAACGAACAAGAAATGCGCGAACGCGCCGCGCAAATGAAGACCCTCGGCGAGGACATCGACCTCTCCTTCCGCAACGCCGTGCAGTGGCTGCAGGTGCGTGGCCACCAGTCGGTGGCGGCGGCGCTGCAGCGCAGCAGCGTCGCCCAGTCGCGGCTGTTCCGGGAGCAGCTGAGTCTGGTGTATCCGGCCGAGATCGAGCACTACGGCCTGTACTTGGTGCTGCAGTCCAGCGGCATCGCCGCGGCATGGGAGCACACCGCCCGGCTGGCGACCCCGCAGCTGACCGGCGACCCTTGCCAACTGAGCCTCGACCTGCAGCTGGCCGCTTACCGCAGCCTCTGCGAGGCGGTCACCCTGTTGTTGGAGTGCGAATCGGGCTCGATCCTGATCCGCGCGCGCTGTGGGCGGCGCGGTGCGCACCGTGGCATTGTCCTCAGCGTCTCATTCCAATTAGCTTTCAAGTTGAGCCTAATTGTGGCAATCTCTCGAGCAGAATCGATTTTGGGAGCTACGCACATGGCAAGGCCTCGGCGAGTGGATAGCGACTTGGTGGCGCAAGCACAAGCAGCGGTCATGGAGGCAACCGATCTTGAAACGCTGCGCCGCGCACAAGCGGTGTTGCTACCTGCACTGCTGGGCGCGACGTTGGAACAAACCGCAGCGGTGCTGGGGGTCGGTCGAGCCAGTGTGCCTAGGCTGCAAGCGCGGCTGCGCCAACACAGCGCCGAACCGGCCACTGCTCGACCGGGTTGGGGCGGTCGGCGCCGCGCGGTGCTGACCCCAGAAGAGGAGCGTAGCTTCTTGGCTCCTTGGGCGCAGGCCTGCACGGCGGGCGGTATCTTGGTCGTGTCGCCCTTGCGCGCTGCGTTGGCACAACAGTTGGGGCGTCCGGTGGCAGCTTCGATCGTGTATCGCCTGCTGGCACGCCACGGCTGGCGCAAGGTGGCACCTGACACCCGGCATCCGAAGAGTGATCCACGCGCGCAAGAGGCGTGGAAAAAAAACTCCCCGAAATGCTGGCAGCCTTAATGAAGCCCGACGAGGTTCGAGGTCGGCGAGTCCGCTTGATGTTCCAGGACGAGGCCCGTTTCGGCCGCATGGTACGGATTCGCCGCTGCTGGGCACCCAGCCCCGAGCGGCCTACGGTCTGTAACGGCTATGAGCGCGAGTTCGTCTATGTTTACGGCGCAGTCAGCCCCAGCGAGGGCGAGTTGGATTGGATGATGTGCCGACAAATGAACACCGAACGGATGACCGCGTTCTTGGCGCAAGTGAGCGCCGCCCACGCCAACGAGTTCATGTTACTGATCGTCGATGGTGCCAGCTCGCATAAATCGAAGGATCTGCAGGTGCCAGAGAATATTCGTTTGTTGCGTCTGCCTCCCTATGCGCCAGAACTCAATCCGCAAGAACACGTCTGGGATGAGCTGCGCGAGAAGGAATTTCCCAACCGTGTATTTGCCGACCTTGGCAGTGTAGTTGGCCAGTTGCAAGCAGGCCTGCCTCGTCTGGCCGCCAACACCGCAGGATTGCGCAGCCTCACCGCATGGCCTTGGGTTGTTAGTCTCAACTTGAACGCTATTTAGAATAAGTGCCATGCCAGTTGGCGCCGTTTCGCCGACGCACCGGGGTAGAAACGGATGCGTATACCCTGACATAGGACAACCCTGTGGAAGCATCACCAATATCGAATTGCGGCTCCGTAATTTTGCATCCAATTGAAGCGCTAATCGGGTTCCCGATACCGCAACCATCGACATTCTTCGTCATCGGCGTGGTTAGATTATATCCAATTGCCCCGCCAGCCGCATATTCGCCGTTTCTATAATAATATGCTGTATAAATTCTTAGCCATCCATATATCTTTGGCGGAAGAACAAGCGGTGGATATACTTTAGTGGATCCATCGCAGTAAATATCATAGCTATTATGTAGCGGAGGTATGCTCGACGCGCATGCCCATGCAGCAGCTTCTTCGATGCTGCCGAACCCGGACATGTGCTGACTAGGCCAGGCTACCCCTGTGAAAGAACCTTCTGCCCGTGCATTTCCGATAATTAGTATCAGCACGAGCGCTACTGCGTAAATAAATTTATGAATGAAGTGGAAAACAAGACCAGAGCGTCTTTCCCGAATTGAGATCAAGAGCGCCCTCATCCGCCGCTGCGGGGCACCCCGCATCACGTACGGAGCAGGCCCTTCTCCCGCGCGCAGGACAAGGAAAGGCGCGCCGCTTTTGATCGTCATGGCCGCACTCACGCCGGCAGCTTGAAGTCGGCGACCGAGCGGCGCAGGTCGGCGGCGAGCTGGGCGAGGTTGCCGATCGATTCGGCGGTCTGGCTGGCACCCTGCGAGGTCTGCGCGGTGATCGACTGGATGGTGTGCATGGTCGCGGTGATGTTGGTCGCCGCGGCGGACTGCTGCTGCGAGGCGCTGGAGATGCCTTCGATCAGTGCGGCGAGGCTGGTCGAGACGTTTTCGATCTCGCCCAGGGCGGTGCCGGCGTCCTCGGCGAGGCGCGCGCCGGCGACCACTTCGGAGGTGGTCTGTTCCATTGAGCTGACCGCCTCGTTGGTGTCGGACTGGATCGCCTGCACCAGGGCCTCGATGCGCTTGGTGGCGTTGGACGCGCGCTCGGCGAGGCGCTGCACTTCGTCGGCGACGACCGCGAAGCCGCGGCCGGCCTCGCCGGCGGATGCGGCCTGGATCGCGGCGTTGAGCGCCAGGATGTTGGTTTGCTCGGAGATGTCGTTGATCAGTTCGACGATCGAGCCGATTTCCTGCGACGACTCGCCTAGGCGCTTGATGCGCTTGGAGGTTTCCTGGATCTGGTCGCGGATCGAGTCCATGCCGGCGATCGTCTCGCGGACCACGCCGGCGCCCTTGGTGGCGATCTGCACCGAGCGCTGCGCGACGTCAGCGGACTCGGCGGAGTTCTTCGACACCTGGTCGATGCTGACGGCGATCTCGTTGATGCGGTCGGATGCGGAAGAAATTTCCTGGGCCTGGTGCTCGGCGGCCTCGGCCAGGTGCATCGCGGTGGCCTGGGTCTCTTGCGCGCTGGAGGCGACCTGCACCGAGGTGTCGGTGATGGTCTGCACCAGGCTGCGCAGCTGCTCGACGGCGAAGTTGATCGAGTCGGCGATCGCGCCGGTCATGTCCTCGGTCACCGTGGCCTTGACGGTGAGGTCGCCTTCGGCGAGCGAGCCCATCTCGTCGAGCAGGCGCATGATCGCCTCCTGGTTGCGGTTGTTGAGCTCCATGGTGGTTTCGTAGCGGCTGCGCTGGGCGCGGTTGATGCTGAAGATCAGGCCGACGATCGCGGCGAGTGCGAGCGCGCCAAAGACGATGCTGATCCAGATGTTGCCGAGCAGGCTGGTGTCGCGCAGCGAGCCGAACGCGGTGAATGCCGAAAACAGCCGCTCGCTGTCGTCGAGCAGCTTGTCGGAGCCGTCGGTCAGCGTCGCGGCGGCGGACTGCGCGTCGAACAGCTTCTGCGCGCTGCCGAGGATGGCGTCGAGATCCTTTTTCATCTCGTCCCACTGCGTCGAGGCCTGGTTCAGCGCGGCGATCGCGCTGGCATTGCCCAGCGCCTGCACGTTCATCGCCTGGTCGCCGGACTTGAGGCCGATCAGTACCTGCTGGAACACGCCGCTGTCGCGTCCGAGCGCTTGGCCTGCGATCGCGGCGCCGGCACCACCGGCGCGGATTTCGGTGACCCGGCGGCCCATGTTGCCGGCCAGCACCACCTGACGCAGCGCGATGTAGATCTGCGACGACGGCGAGCCGCTCGACGACATCGCGCGCACCACCTCGTCGAGCTGTGCCTGCAGCTGCGGGATGCGCTGCGCAAAACGGTCGGCGTTGCCGGCGAGGGCGAGCACCACGGACTCGCTCGCGGTCACCTGCTGCGCGCTCTCGTCGAGCGGCGCCCAGGTCTCGGTGACGGTGCGGATCGGCGCGGCGACGTCGGCGGTGCTGCCGTAATTGCTGTTGAGTCTGGCGATGTCGCTGTCGATCTCGGCCTTGGTGGCCTTGAACGCCGCAAACGCCTCCGCCCGGCCCTCGACCGCTTCGCGGCCCTGGTTGGCGAGGCGCTGCGAGTTCACCTGCAGGCTCGACGCCGACGTGCTGGCACCGCCGAGGCGACCGGCTTTGAGCGTGGCGTAACCGGTGTTGGCACCAAACACCACCAGCGCGATCGCCAATACGATCAGCCAGAAGTTGGTGCCCATGTTGCGGCCCTTGCCGGCGACGCCGTCCATTACAGTGCTCATGATGTGGCCTCGACTCGGATGATTTGCAGCAGTGCGGTTGGTGCGGCGGTCACGCCGCGGCTTGTCTGAATTCGGGTGTGCGCGCGAGCCGGTCGAGGCTGAAGATGCCCCACGCGTGGTCGGCGAGGCGGAAGCCGCGATCGACGAAATGCGCGTAACGCCCGTCCGTCAATGGCGTGTCGCGGAGCGCGTCTTCGGGGATCTGCTGCTCCTGCAGAAAACTGCGCTGGCCGAGCAGCTCGTCGATGGTGATCGCGACGTCGCCGCCGGACTGGCGCACGATCAGCACGCGCTGGTCTTCATGCAGCACGGTGCGCTCGCCTTCGAGAAACTGCTTGAGATCCACCACCGGCAGCAAGTTGCCGCGGATGTTGGCAACCCCGAGCATCCACGGTTGCGAACCCGGCACCGGGGTGACCTGCGGCATCGGCAGGATCTCGACGACCTCGTCGAAACCCGACGCCAGCCGGCGCGCACCGACACGCCAGCCGACGCCACGCCACAGGCCGGGCGCGTCGATCTGCTCCGGCAGGCCGACCACATGCGCGAGGCTTTTGCGCTCGTATTCGGCCAGCAGCTCGAACGGATCGGCGGGCGCGCGCAATGCTGCGTGTTTTGCCATCGTCAGGCCTCGAGCAGCGCGTTGATGCGGTCGATCAGCTCGCTCTCGACCGGCGGCTTGACGATGTAGTCCCTGGCCCCCTGGCGCAGGCCCCAGGCCTTGTCGGTTTCCATGCCCTTGGTGCTGACGATCAGCACCGGGATGGCGCTGGTGGCCGCATCGCGCGACAGCGCACGGGTGGCCTGGAAGCCGTTCATGCCCGGCAGCACCACGTCCATCAGCACCAGATGCGGCCGTTCGCGCTTGCAGACCTCGATGCCGTCCTCGGCGCTGGCGGATGCCAGCACCTGGTGGCCGTTGCGTTCAAGCATCTGCGTGAGCACCGCGGTAT